>JBBRHB010000062.1:0-13065 GCA_038223355.1 Chloroflexales bacterium | reverse complement strand
TCGGCGATCCGTACTGCAGGGCGCAATGAAGTCGCCGTGACCACGATCGACCTGGGGAAGACCGTGGCGACCGAGCTAGCCAAGAAAGGCATCATCAAGGGCATCGGTGGTCAGCGCCCGTACGATCAAGGTGTTACCGAGGCTCTCCTGGCCGGCTATGGTCTGCTTGGCAAACAAGCCCCACCGTATGTGGCCGAGAATGCACTCCCCATCACTAGCGCAAACGTAGCACAGGCCTGGACGACCGTGTATCACAAGGACCCGCCGCCCGAACTCAAGCCGTAGGCGTCCTAACCAACCGCCAGATTCAGCTATCAGGAGACGAAACGCTCTCTGTCTCCTGATAGCTAAACGCTTACATACGAGGAACGCGATGACGACAGCTGTACTTGAAGCGCCTGCGGTCGAGCTCAAAGATATCGTAAAAGGCTTTAATGGCATCCCGGTGCTGCGCGGTGTTGATTTTGATGTGCGTCCCGGTGAGGTCCATGCGCTGATGGGTGGCAACGGCGCGGGCAAATCCACCCTGATGAAGATTCTGCAGGGCGTGTACGCCACCGACAGCGGAGAGATCAGAATAAACGGCACGCCGGTTCAGGTTCGCTCGCCCCAGGAGGCCCAAAAGCTCGGCATCGGCATGGTTTTCCAGGAATTCAGCCTCATCCCCTCACTGACCGTCGCGCAGAATATCTTTCTGGCGAATGAGCCGCGCGATGGCATGGGACTGTTGAACGACCGCGAGTCGGAGCGGCGCGCCCGCGCCCTGTTTGCCGACATGGGCGTGGATATTGATCCGCGCGCGCAAGTATCACGTTTGGCCACCGGGTACTGGCAGCTGACGGAGATTGCCAAGGCCCTTTCCCAGAATGCCCGTGTCCTGATTATGGATGAGCCGACAGCCGCGTTGACCGTCGCCGAAACCCAATCGCTCTTTGAACTGATTCAGACGCTCAAGTCACGTGGGATTGCGATTGTGTATATCTCACACCGGATGGAAGAAATCTTCCAGATTGCGGACCGCATTACCGTGCTCCGTGACGGACAACGGGTCCTCACGACCACGACCGCCAACCTCACCATGGGTCAACTCGTCGAGCAGATCGTGGGCCGCAAGATGGAACAAGCGTTCGCCTGGCAAGAGCGGCAGGTTGATCGCACGGGCACGCCCTTGCTCGACGTGCAACACCTACGTGCCGGAAAACGTGTTAAGGATGTCAGTTTTCAGTTGTATGCGGGCGAAATCCTGGGCATCTCCGGACTCATGGGCAGTGGGCGGACCGAACTGGTGCGGGCGCTTTTCGGCATCGATCACATCGACGCAGGTGAAATAGCGGTCAACGGTCGTACGACCAGGATCAGCAACCCGCAAGATGCGCTTAACGCCCACATCTGTCTGGTGCCCGAAGATCGGCGCGCGCAGGGTCTCGTGCTCATGCATGATGTCAAGTCCAACACGCTCCTGCCCCTGCTCGATACCTTCCAACGGAATGGCATCATCAACGACCGGGCAGGAGACCGCCTGGTCAGCTCCTATGTCGAGAGTATGCAGATTAAAACAGACTCCATTCGTAAAGTGATCCGCTTGCTCTCCGGTGGCAACCAACAAAAGGTCGTCATTGCCAAATGGCTGGCCTCCAAGCCCGACATCTTGTTAATGGACGAACCGACGGCGGGCGTCGACATCGGATCGAAGACCGAGATTCTGGAATTGATCCGCCGGCTTGCCGATGAAGGCAAGGGGATCATCGTGATCTCATCGGAGTTTACCGAACTCCTCGCCGTCGCGGACCGGGTGCTCGTGATGCGCAACGGCGAGGTCAAACAGACGTTGATGCGCCAGGAAATCACCTCCGAGGAGATGTTGCAACAAGCGGTCCAGCGTGCCTCGGCCCGCGAAGTGCAACTGACCGATGCCAAACTCCAACAAATCCAAGCGCTAAAGGCCACCGCTGCCATCGTCATGCATTACAGCGGCAATGACTGGGCAACGGCCCAGATCGAGGGCTTAAAGTCCCAATTTGCCAGGATGGGTGTCGACGTCATTGCGGTCACGGATGCCAACTTCCAACCGGAAAAGCAGATTGCGGATCTCGAGGCCGTGATGGCGCACAAACCCAATATCATCGTGTCGATCCCGACCGATCCGGTGCTCACGGCAGATACGTATAAGAAAGCTGCCGCCCAGGGCATCAAGGTCGTGTTTATGGACAACGTCCCGAAAGGTCTGGTGCAGGGTACCGATTATGTCAGTGTTGTTTCGGCAGATAACTACGGCAATGGTGTTGCCTCGGCCCGTCTCATGGCTGAGGCACTCGGCGGAACAGGCAAGGTCGGCATCGTCTTTCACAACGCGGACTTTTTCGTCACGCGGCAGCGCTATGACGCCTTTAAGCACACGCTACAAAATACCTATCCCGGAATCGAAATCGTCGAAGAGCTTGGTATCACTGGACCAAATTTCGCAGCCGAAGCCGACCAGGCGGCGACGGCGATGCTCCACGGCCATCCCGACCTCCATGGCATCTGGGCCGTGTGGGATGTTCCCATGGAAGGCGTGATCCAGGCCATCCGGCGCAGCGGTCACACCAACGTGATCGTCACGACCATCGATCTCGGCAAAACGATTGCGCTGGAGCTGGCACAGGGGACGATCGTGAAGGGCGTCGGTGCACAGCGGCCCTTCGATCAGGGGATCACGGAAGCCACCCTGGCAGGCTACGCGCTGCTGGGCGATGAACCGCCCGCAGACGTGATCTACGACGGCGTAGCCGTCACCCGGGGAAATCTGCTCGACGCCTGGAAGAAGGTCTATCATCAGGATCCACCCGCAGACGTGCGAGCGGCACTGCAAGGGTAAGCCTTCAGCTACCGGCATGCAGGCGACGTCGTTGCGTGCTCGGCCGCTGGCTTAGAGCTCATTGCTGAACATATTCACAGGAGAAACGTCATCATGCAGTCCAAAATGCTTAACGAGCGTGCGCGGCCTCGGCTCGCCGACTTCGACTGGCGGCAGTATATCGTGTACATCGGGTTTCTTGTCCTCTTCCTGCTCTTCTCGATTTTGCTGGGCTCTGCAGGGTTCACCAGTGTCAGCAACCTCCTCAACATCGTACGGCAAACGGCGATCATTGCGGTGATGGCGGTTGCGGTCACCTTTGTGATTGCAGCGGGTGAGATCGATCTGTCAGTTGGCTCGGTGGCAGGACTTGCCTCGGTCATGACCGCCCTCGCAATTAACAGCTCGGTAGGCTTACTTGGCGGCATCGTTGCGGGTCTGTTGACCGGGTTGGTAGTGGGCGCGATCAATGGCTGGCTGGTCACCAAGATTGGTATCCCGTCCTTCCTGGTCACATTGGGCATGTTAGGCATCGCCAGCGGCACGGCCCAGTGGATTACGAAAACTGCGCCGGTGCCGATTCCCAGTACGTTGTACAACAACCTCTTTGGCTCCGGCCAGATCGGGCCGATTCCATCCCTCCTGCTCTGGGTGGTGATCATGCTGATCGGCGGCTACGTTGTCCTGCGCAAGACGCCGTATGGTCGCCAGGTGCTGGCAACCGGTGGTAATGCCGCAGCCGCACGCTTCTCCGGAGTGAACACGCAGCGCATCCGGTTCATGGTCATGCTGTTCTCTGGTTTATTCGCCGCACTCGGCGGCATGTTATACGCCGGTCGCCTCCATACCGGACGGTTTTCCCTGGGGCAAGGCGACGAGCTGTCCGTGATTGCCGCGGTAATCCTCGGCGGCACCAGTCTGTCTGGTGGTGCGGGCACCGTCATCGGCACCGTGATCGGGGCGCTGATGATCGGGTTAATCAATAACGGTCTGGTGCTGATGGGCCTGGAAGTCAGCCAGCAGCAGATTATTCGCGGCCTCATCATCATCCTGGCTGTTGCACTGGCACGCCGCGACTAAGGAGAACGGCTCATGCGAACGATCAGGACCGGCATCATCGGCGGAGGGTTTATCGGCACGCAGCACATCGAGGCGCTACGACGTCTCGGCTGGGTGGAGGTGCGCGCCATTGCCGAGTCGCAGCTCGATCGAGCCCAGGCCAATGCCGCGCACTTCAACATCCAGCGTGCCTACGGTAGTTATGCGGAACTCCTGGCCGATCCGGAGATCGACGCAATCCATAACTGTACGCCGAATGCGCTGCACTACACGATTAATCGTGCTGCCTTGGAAGCGGGTAAGCATGTCATCTCCGAGAAGCCGCTGGCGATGAATTCCGAAGAAACGGCGAGCCTGGTTCAAATAGCACGGCAGAGCGGACGGCTCGCTGCAGTCAACTTTAACCATCGCGGCTATCCAATGGTCCAGCAGGTACGGGCGATGATCGGGGCGGGACACATCGGCAAGGTTCAGTTGATCCATGGCTCATATCTCCAGGACTGGCTCTTGTACCCTACCGACTGGAATTGGCGTCTCGATCCGTCCGTCGGTGGTGCCTCTCGCGCCGTGGCCGATATCGGCTCGCATTGGGCCGATCTGCTGCAACATGTGACGGGCCAGCGCATCGTGCGGGTCTTTGCCGATCTGCGGACGGTGCTGCCCCAGCGCAAACGGCCGGTTGTTGCAACCCGAACCTACAGCCCCACCGCCCAGGATGCGGCGACCGAAGATGTGACCATCACAACCGAAGATTACGCGTCCGTTATCTTCGAAAGTGAGCAGGGAGCACACGGCGTTTTCTCGGTCTCCCAGGTCAGCGCGGGTCATAAAAATCGGCTCTCATTCGAAATCAATGGTTCAAACGCCTCGGTCAGCTGGGATGCGAATGCTCCTAACGATCTCTGGCTCGGCTACCGTGACAAAGCCAATGAACTCCTGACGAAGGATCCATCGCTCCTCATGTTGCCCGCTGCGGCCTATAGTCATTTGCCCGGCGGCCATGCCGAAGGCTGGCCCGACGCCCTGAAAAACGTCTTTGCAAGCATGTACGCGGCGATCCAGGAAGGCCGCACCGCTCCGCAACCCACCGATGCCTTCGCCATCTTCCAGGATGGGCATCGCTCGGCGTTGTTGGTCGATGCCATACGCGAGAGTGCGCGGCGCGGGGCGTGGGTCGATGTTCAGCAATGGGAGAGAGGGATGTGAAGCACATTTTGTGCTACGGCGATTCGAACACATGGGGCTTTAATCCAATTACTCAAGAGCGTTTTGCCAGAGACGTGCGTTGGACCGGCGTGCTACGCCAGGTGCTCGGCGATGATTACGAGATCATCGAAGAAGGTTTGAATGGCCGAACAACGGTGTGGGATGATCCGATTGAAGGCTACAAAAACGGTCGGCGCTATCTGATCCCCTGTCTAGAATCGCATTGGCCGTTAGACTTAGTGGTGATCATGCTCGGCACCAATGATTTGAAAACACGCTTTAACCTGTCGGCATTCGACATTGCCCAGGGTGCCTGTGCCGTCCTAAACACGGTGTTGCATCTCAACACGCGCATCAAAGGGGCAGCGCCCCAGGCCCTACTGATGGCCCCGCCGCCCGTCGGCAAGCTGACGCTTTTCGCAGAAATGTTTCAAGGCGCAGAAGAAAAGTCGCGCACGTTTGCCCACCATTACAAACGTATCGCAGATGAGCTAGGCTGTGCGTTTTTCGATACATCGACGGTCATAGCTTCCAGTGATCTGGACGGGATTCATCTGGAACAAGGCGAGCACAGCAAGCTCGGGCACGCGCTAGCCGGCAAGGTCAAGGAGCTTATCGGCTAGCAGTGGCGGCCAAGCAGGAGCTCCAATACCTATCGCCGATCGTTGGTTCGTACGCGCCTACCCGAACGTCTCCGGTGGGCTCTCACTCAGCCTCACTCGTGTCATGGCTACCAGCCTCATCCGGCCTATTTTTCCTTGCGGGTGAACGAAGGAGCCATGGCACGTTCGCACATGCTTCCATAAGTCGGATTGAACGAAGCGCTGCGCGCAGTGTACTGTTCTCCTCAGTCAGCACTCCAGAGTTCACCCTGATCGTGCCCCATGTGCGGGGCGTTAATGTGATTAGGAAGCAATAAACACGGCCAAAATCAGCACCGATCACAAAAAACTCAGAGGTGCTGACCGGTGAAAACAGTACACGCAGAGCGGCCGCGTGACCCCGCCCGCCAGCGACCGCTTCCAGCCGCAGACACGCGGGTGCCGTCGCGGCTCGCACCACGGGTGCTCGGTGACCGTGTGCTGGCGGCAGACGGCACCTGTGGCGCAGCTCCAGTGATACATGCCCGATGCCGTCAGCATACACCACCGTGATGGGGTTGGAGGTGGTCACAGGGTGCAGTACTGGCATACATCCTGCTCAACCTTGAGCAGTGTTCGTGCTCATCGAGTCCAGGTCCCCCATCAAATTCCATCTACCGCGTGCGAACACGGCTTCGTTCAATGCGGCTTATGTGGCGGCGCGGCGCCACATGAATCCTTAATTTATTACGTAAACGAAGGGAGTAATCTACCTCGGCGGATGCTCTTCGGCATACTGTAGCTACTTGCGGCACGGAACTGAATACCGTGCAGGAGACCTTGGGCTGCAAGCCTTGCGACCGTCAACATCTATGTGAGGGACGGCAACGATTGCCTCGAAAATATCTCTAGCGGCGATCAGGGTATCGAGACATGACAGTGGCAACACAAACCTACGGGGTCGCCCAGTGGGCATCCCGTAGCATCGCGCTCACGTGTGGATCGTCAACGGAGCGCCTGGGTCACAAATATAGAGCTTGCCTCACGTGCTCTCCTGCCTAGCAGGAGGCGACAATTGGTGCCACCTAGCAGGCGCTGCGTCATATTGCCTCACGGGCTTGTTGCACCAAATCCTTGCCGACGTCCGTACGCGTTGACGATCACGGGTATTGTAGCACCACCCAATTTTCATGGCTGGTGGCGGCGCGTGCGCCATGATCATTGCCTCGAAAATAGCTTTAGCGGCGATCAGGGTATCGGGACATGACAGTGGCAACAAAAATCTACGGGGTCGCCCATTGTGCATCCCGCAGCGTCGCACCTATCAGTTGTGGATCGTCAACGGAGCGCCTGGGTCAAAATCAAGAGCTTGCCTCACGTGCTCTCCTGCTTAGCAGGAGGCAACAGTCGGTGCCACGTAACAGGCGCTGCGTCATATTCGCGAACGGGCTTGATGCACCAAATCGTTGCCGACGTCATAAGCATTGACGATCGAGGACAGTATAGCACCACCCGATTTTCATCAGCGGTGGCGGCGCTATGCGCCATGAGAATTCGCGAGAAACGGACCACATCGAAGGGTATCGATGGCTCGTGCCTTCCACGGGCGGTAGAGGCAGCTTTAAGGGCTAGGAAGATCACTTCTATGCAGGTAGTGACCAGGATATACAAATGCCTTATCACAGCGAACCGCGCTAATTCTTATTAATTGCGTTACTTGCCTGGTCATCTACGGTTCTGTGGTTAGGGCAAGGGTGTGTCCAATAGTTCCTCCAGCAGTTTTGCGTTCCCACGCTTATCAGAACGACGGTGTTGAAATAACGAGTTTACAAATAAACCAATCAGAATAATCCCAAGGATGGCTTCGAGTGCAACATAGAGTCGTGCGCGCGGGGTGATTGGAACTATATCGCCATAGCCCACCGTTGTAATAGTCATTGCACTGAGATAGAGTATGCGTGCATAGTAACCTGAGACATGGGCAGGTTGACCTTTGTTATATGCATTCCAAAAACCTGTGATGTCCCCATATAGGGGTCGGGAAAGTGGGAACATCACGGTATCTGTCGGAACGGTCCCAACACCGTCTCCATCGTACGGATATACGACTTTGGCCTTGTTCGGGAAAACCTTATTCTCAGAAAATGATAATGGTACTAAGTAGGTTTCATTTGGAGGCAATCCGACAATGAGACGTTCTTCTACCGGCCACGATGCCGTAAGAGATGTCCTAGCCTGCATTTCATCATTCCTCAAGAGTGTTAGTCGTAGGCGAAATGAAATTGTGGCATCATCTACCTTGAAATAGGCCATTTCAGTTTTCGAGATGTCGCCTTTCCAGCCTTCGGACTGAATGAGGACTGTTCCATTCTTCTTGAGGAACTCAGCTACGATTTCTTGCCGCAAATGGTCTCTGATCTGCGCGGCATCGTCTTTTAATGAAGGCTCGTATTTCGTCGTCCCGTGATAGAACTCGCCGGGGAGCTTATAGTAAATTTGAGCAAAGATGAAGATCGCAAGGACGTACATTATTATCAAGTAATAGCTCGCAGCTGGTAAATGCGCAACTGTTGTTAACGGGCGAAGCACACTTAATATCAGCCGCATCAATTTGTCCTTCTGATTAATGATGTATTGCCTTCAAGTGAGATAGGCAGATGGTTGCCGAAACACACAGGTGATTTAGGTAGCCTAGGGAGACCTCATCAACCGTGTGAGTTGCCCAAAATCCGTTATAGCTCGGCAGTTTGAGGTCTGGTATTACAGGACCCAATCTTTCCCAGTGGCTTCGGCTTGCTCAAGCAGCATTTGGACAGCGTGCTCCTGGCCGTCTGGTGGGTATTTATATTTGCGCAGCGTGCGTTTGACGAGGATGCGAAGTTTGGCACGGACAGACTCTTTGCGGGTCCAGTCAATCGTGACGTTCGCACGGACGACAGCGACGAGGTTGCGTGCAATCTGTTTTAAGGTTTCATCGCCGAGCTCCAGCACGGCCGCCTCATTGGCGGCGAGGGCATCGTAGAAGGCAACCTCGCTCTCATTAAGTCCTAGATCTTCACCGCGGTGAGCAGTTGCGCGGAGGTCATTTGCAAGTGCCACAAGTTCGGCGATGACCTGGGCCGTTTCAATCGTTCGATTCTGATACCGCTTGATTGCGTTGTCGAGGAGTTCAGCAAAGGAGCGCGACAAAACAACATTGCGCCGGAGCCGAGCTTTGATCTGGTCATTGATGAGGCGCTGTAGCACTTCGACAGCCAAATGCTGCTCCGGCATGTTCGCCACGTCGGCCAGAAATTCAGCCGAAAGGATCGAAAGGTCAGTTTCCGGCAGACCGGCAGCAGTAAAGATGTCGATGACCTGGTCAGAGATAACTGCGCCATTGACGATCTGCTGTACGGCATGATCAAGGTTAGGGCGTGAATCGTTCGTGTCGCGCGAAAGCTTGGTGAGCGCCGTGCGGACGGCTTGAAAGAATGCGACGTCGTCACGAATGTCGAGTGCCTCGGGAGCCGGCATGGCGAGCGCGAAGGCCTTTGAAAGTGCTGTAACGTTGTTGAGGAGCCGCTCTTTGCCGTTATCCAGCTGTAGAATGTGTTCCTGAGCCGCAGGCAAGAGGGAAAGGCGCTCGGCCGGCGTACCCGTGTGCCAAGCACTCCAGTCGAAACCATAGAACAGGCCACAGCAGATCTCATACTGTTTGAGCATCTGGTTGATGGCCTCCTCCTGATTGATAACGGTATCCCCTTTGCCACCACTGACAGTGTAGTTATTGATCGCCTTTTTAAGTTGTTCGCCAACGCCAAGGTAATCAACCACAAGGCCACCGGGCTTGTCCTTATAAATACGGTTGACGCGAGCGATGGCCTGCATCAGATTGTGGCTTTCCATGGGCTTGTCGACATACATCGTATGGAGCGAAGGCACGTCAAAGCCGGTCAACCACATGTCGCGTACAATAACGATTTTCAAGGGGTCGGCGGGGTCTTTGAAACGTTCGGCTATCGCCTCCCTGCGGCCTTTAGATCGAATGTGCGGTTGCAGGAATTGATCGTCTGATGCCGAGCCGGACATAACCACTTTGATTGTACCTGCCGTGTCCTCGGGCTGGTGCCACTCTGGCCGGAGGGTGACGATCGCGTCATAGAGCTTGACGCAAATGGACCGACTTATACCGACGACCATCGCTTTACCTTCCATCGCCTCAAGCCGGCGTTCAAAGTGCGCGACGAGGTCACTGGCAACGCGAGCAATGCGGTTATCACTACCGACCAGCGCAGTCAGTGCCGACCATTTTGTTTTGAGTTTCGCTTTCTCAGTATCCTCCTCATCTTCGGTCACTTCTTCAAAATCAGCGTCCACGCGGGGCTTTTGGTCCTCCGGCAAGAGCAGGTTGACGACACGGCTGGCATAGTAGATCGGGACCGTAACTTTGTCTTCGACGGCACGCTGAATGTCATAGATGCTGATATACGGGCCGAAGACGGCACGTGTGCTTACGTCCTCCCGGTCAAGTGGCGTGCCGGTGAAGCCGATAAAAGATGCTTTGGGCAAGGCATCGCGGACATGCTGTGCATAGCCGTAGGTGAGCTTGCCGGTGTCTTCCTTAAAGTTGGCGGCAAAGCCGTACTGACTCCGGTGTGCTTCATCGGCAATAACAACGATATTGTGCCGCTCGGAAAGTAGTGGATATGTGCCGCCGTGTTCGTCTGGTAGAAACTTCTGGATAGTGGTAAAGACGACACCACCCGCCGCTACTCTGAGGAGTTGCTTGAGATGTTCGCCGGTTTCAGCCTGAACAGGAGCCTGTCGAAGCAATTCCTCAGAGCCGGCAAAGGTCCCGAAGAGCTGGTCGTCAAGGTCGTTGCGGTCTGTAATGACAACGACCGTGGGATTAGCCATCGTGGGTTCCAGAATGACCCGTCCGGCGTAGAAGGCCATCGTAAGGCTTTTGCCCGAGCCTTGCGTGTGCCAGACGACCCCTGTCCTGCCATCGCTATCGGGTGCGGAGGCCGCAATAGTATTGGTCAAGGCATTGTTTACAGCGTGAAACTGGTGATAGCCCGCCAGCTTTTTGACCGGATCGTCGTCGCCGCTATCCTCGAAGACGATGAAGTAATGGAGGAAGTCGAGCAGACGTCCAGGCTCACAAAGACCCCGTAAGAGCACCTCCAGCTGCGAGAGCGACACCGGAGCAAGTGTTTCGCTGTCGATGGTTCGCCAGGGGGTGAAGCGTTCTTTGTGCGCGCTCAGCGAGCCAATGCGGGCGACCAGACCATCAGAGATGATCAGCGCCTCGTTGTAGGTGAAAAGATTGGCGATGTCGTGTTTGTAGGTCTGGAGTTGATTATAAGCATCCCAAACATCGACATTGTCGTCGATTGCGTTTTTCAGCTCAATGACGATGACGGGGAGCCCATTGATGAACAGAACAACATCGGGTCGACGCTCATGTAGACCCGTTACAGTGAACTGGTTCACCGCCAGCCAGTCATTGGCCGACGGGTTTTTAAAGTCGATCAAATGAACCTGATCGCCGGCGATCGTCCCGTCCGGTCGTTGGTATTCAACCTGTACGCCATTGACGAGCATACGGTGAAAGTCGCGGTTTTGATTGACGAGCGAGGCAGCACTCGGATTCATAACCTGGCGGATAGCTTCATCAACGGCGTCATGTGGAATGGAGGGATTAAGTGCACGCACGGCCCGCTCGAGCCTACCCAACAAAACGACCTCGTCGTACGTCTTGCGTTCAGCAGCAGCCTCGCCTGGGCTAATGTCAGGACCGTGCAAGACGATATAGCCAAGCTCCTCAAGCCAGGTGAGCGCAGCAGCTTCAACGTCTGATTCCGTGAATGCTGTGGTCATGCTTTCCCCCCTCCTCTGGCTGCCGCAGGCCTATCAAACAATTGGTGGAGAGTCGTTAATTCCGACGTAAAATCACTTTCGAGCAGTGGGAATTCGTCGGTTCTGGCAACTGGGCCAAAGATGAGGGCAGGGGGGGGATCGCCCGGATTTTGCTGTTTCCGTCGTTGCCGCAGAAACCAGAGCGAGGAGAGGAGACCGGTCTCGGATTGTCCAAAATGAATAAATGGCCTAAGGCTCCATATCTGTTCTTCGCATCGTACAAGAATTTGTTCATCATTCAGAAACGCTGCGATAGAAGCAAAGATGCTCATAGGCAACTTTTGCTTTGTAATTGTATACGCTAGGCTATGACCCTTGAAGCTCTCAAATTTAACATTGTTGGCTGCGCCTTCCGTTCCAACATAACGGAGCAAGCCAATGTAGCGTAAGGCCTGAAGATCCCGGAGCAGCTTATACACATCATCTTCGGTGTCGCTAATGAAGCGCTGTGCATCGACTTCTGACAACGCCGGTCCATGTGAGAACTCATTCCGCTGGCTATTCAAGGCCCGCATTTTTTTAATTGTATTGATGGGAATAACTCTGCTACTTGCAAGATTGAAGTTCTGTTCATCAACGTATTGGAGTAAACACTCAATATTTTTGAGTTTTTGGCTTAGTTTATCGCTAAATAGATCCTCAAAGTAAATCTTCGCTTTATGGCCCTCGATTCCTAAGAAGCGAAATTCACTGACCACTAAGGCATGAAGGATGTTGATCAGGGCCTCCCAGGTATCACGGAGAAGATGGAGACGTTGCAGATTATGATCGTAACCATGTTCAAAGCGATAGTAAGACAAGGCAACGGGGAGGGGAAATTCATCAGCGACCAATTCCCGCAATTCGTCATTCTGTTGTCGGAGAAAATCCTGGTACGTGTAGTAGTAGAGTTCGGGGTCCATTGTGTACAGCACTCTACTAGCATCGAAGGAAATGCCAGCAACTCTTAGTGCCGGATGCTGCTCGTCCAACCAATTGTTAAACTCCGACAATTCTTCATATGTTGGCTGCTCACTGTTTTGTGCAGCAGCTTCGGCTTGAATTGTTAGAATGTCTGCTGTACTGATGGTCAGGGCAGTAAGGGTAGCAGCAGTCATACATGCTCCTCGACAAAACGTTCGGCATCCGGGACCCGTAGCTCCCCTGAGATGAGCCTGGGGAGTAAGGTGTTACGGATGCTTATTAGCGTGTGTGACTCATAAAGATTATGCCGAATGTGGTCAAGGTATGGCTGCATTTGGTGATCAAATGCTTGAGCAAGTGCAAGAGGTGGTTGTGTAATGTTTACCGTGTCGAACGTTTGTCGCGTTATCGTTTCGAAAACGGTGCCGTGTGTACGCTGTTTGAGATTCGCTACCTCTGTGCGGATCATATAATATGTAAAGTAATCAGGGTATCCTTCTGAGCTACGTATGCCATAGCAGGACTGGTTCATTGCCATGGGCACGCCCACTAAGGCGAGGCGTCCAACTGTTCCTC
>JBBRHB010000061.1:0-13087 GCA_038223355.1 Chloroflexales bacterium | reverse complement strand
CTTGTGACTTTGGCGCGTCCATCAACCATGGATCGGCTGTGGTCCAGGTGCAATACTGCACATCGGTGGGCAGATTAAGATCGTTCGGGCGCGGACGGGGCGCCGTGGACTAGGCGGGGCCTAAAGCAGACTCAGCGCCAGCTACTATGATAGCACGTATCGTGCCATTAATGTGGGACGTTCCAGGAGCGGATGCCGTGTGCCGTTTCCGTCCTTACGCTAGGGCGGCTTGGGTTCCAGCATCCATATCGAGCGGCCCAGGAAATGCTTGTTCTGCCTCCCTTTCGAGGCGTGCCGCATTGCGGCGAACGATTATACGGGCATGTGATTGGTGCCGGCCAGAAAGGCGGCGAGTGCGCGCAAGATGGCAATGAAGGGACCGAAGAAGACGACCTTGGCTCCATGCCGTTGGAACATGTACCGTCCTACTTTGATCTTGGCTTCATCCACGCCAACATATTTGCCATACCGCCGCAACAAGCGGTAGCCGCCCCAGTGACCAATGGCAAAGCCAATATTGTCACCGACGATTGCTCCTGCGGCAGCCGCCGCAATTACCAGGATGATGTTCAGGCGATGTGTTGTACCCGCATAGATCGCCGCCGTCACCAGCATGGTTTCCCCCGGCACCGGAATGCCGATACTCTCGACGCCGACGAGCAAAAGGACCGCCCAGTAACCGTAGGTGGCCACCAGATTCGACAGAGCTTGTGCCGATAATCCAAACATTATTTCTATTTCTCCTCCAGGACTGGCTCGTCGATTCCGCGTTTGAGCCGGTGGCGGTGGAGTTGCCAACAGCTCAGGAGACATAGCAAGAGAGTCGAACCTGCTACAACTGTACCCCATAACACATCCTGAGGCACATAACGAAAGACGATTTGATGCCGTCCGGAGCTGACAAAAACACCGCGGAACACGGCATTGGCGCGATACATATGGGTAGGCACCCCGTCCACGGCAACCTGCCAGCCGGCTGCGTAGCTGTCGCTGAGCACAACGAGTGCTGGCTTTGCTACATCGGCATCGAGCACAACCCGTTCTGGCTGGTAGCTCACAATAGTCGTACGTGCTTCTAAAGCCAAATGTGAGCCCTGATTTCCCGAATATCTGAAGCTCACGTCTGGCTCGTTCTTACTTGCCAGCTCCATTGATCCCGCGGAGCCACTCTGATAGACAGGCTCTTCCACCACCGCTGTTTGACGGGGGTCGAACGCCGGATCATATACGGCATCGATCGCCTGCGTCGGTGCCACGACCTTGATAGTGGCCACGGCATACGCACGGGGCAGGACACTGGGATTGCGATAGATCCTGGCGTCGCCGTCTTTTTTCCACAGCGGCCAGCGCGTCCCCGACGCACTGCTAAGCGTATGGGTCGTGAACAAGAACTCCACGTTCGCAAGATCACAGAAGCGTTGTGCCAGCGGGCGCATAACATTTGTTCGTTCAACCCGGTCAACGTTGTTACTGCGATTTGCAAACTGGAGATAACGGAGGCTGACAAGATCATCGTTGCCCAAGGCATTGTCAAGTCGTTGGGTCATGGATGCGTTACCCGGCATAATGTGCCCTTCTAACACTTCGATGCGAAAATGGCCTCCCCGTGCCTGTAAAGCTATTGTCGCGGGTGTCGGTGGATAAATAGCTCCGGGTTCTATATACCCGTTGTACAAGATGCCGTTGGCGAAGAGGTCCCCCACGACGACAAGCAAAAGCAGAGCGGGTACGAACGGTCGGGCACGACTCAGCAACAAGCCTCCCATTAAGCCGCAACCGACTATCGCCAGTCCAACGAAGGCGACAAGCTGCGGGTTACCCCATTGATAGAACGCTGCCATTTTGCGCAAGGCCTCCTGACCAGGGTGATCTCCCAGCACCGACTGGCCTGGAGCCGCGTGAATCAGGCTATAGACCGAATACAAAAGCAGGGCTAAACAGCCGGTGGCCAGCCCAACGACCAGGAAGCGACGACGCATTGATCCTCGCATGACCGCCTCGACCCCAAACCCCGCGAGCACCGCCGCAGCAAGACTCCAGCTTAAGCTGAAGCGAATACCTGCTCCAACCTGTAACAAACGGAGGCCGTAGATCCGATCCAATCCAGGTAGTGGAAAGCGCAAGCCGAGCGACACCACGGCCAGCACCATCCAGAAGGCGACTAGGTGCCGTGGTCGCCCTCGGACGGCACCGGCAATAGCCCACGGCATCGTCAGAAATCCCATGTAGACCGCGTACTCGTTGTAGTTCCCCTTAGACGACCAATAGCGATTACCGACAGGCGTCCCGGACAGATACGGATTAATGAGCAGCAGCCAATAGCGCAGGTTGCTCCAGGCTCCCACCGCACCTATCGCGGGACGTCTAGCGAGTGTCCCACTCGCTAGCACAAGGTCCACGGTCGGAATTAATTGCGGCAAGCTGAGCCCGACCGCTGCAAGGACCGCCAGTCCCACCAGCAGCAGTGCGCGGCCTGGCTTTCTCCACGGGATTCGGACAACTGTCCAACTTCCCCATACTGCTCCAAACAGTGTCGATGTCTCAGGATGCCCGCCCAGAAATTGTATGGCAAGACAGCCAACCAGCAACATGAACCAGCGGCCACGCGGCAGCGCCAGCAGCCGCTCGGTGCCATACAGCGCCAGCGGCAGGCATGCTAGTACGTTGTGGATGCCGAAGTTGAGCCAGACGATGCCGCTAGCACATAGTTGGTAGCAAATGCCCGACCAAAGTGCTGCATTGTCTCGCATCCCCAGCTGCCGCATAAAGAGATGGAGCCCCCAGCCCATCAAAAACAGTCTGACAATGGCGGTCGCCACCCAAATCCACTTCGGCCCCAGCGGTGCAAAAAGCAGATTTAGCGGATACAGCAGCGCCGGCTGGTGAGCTGCCATGAACGGCATCCCGCTATAAATGTATGGATTCCACAGGGACATATGTCCCTGTTGCAACTCCGGCACGGCCACATCCATATAGGGATAATAGTAGTTGGGCAGATCCTGGAGCGTGAAATTATTGTCACCTCTCACAGACGCGGGCCGGTGCGCCGCCCAAAGGGAGTCGTTATAGCCATAGATATTCGCAAGCGGCAATGGTACCTGTTGACTCAGCAGCGCGGGTAAAAAAAAGAGCAGGGGAATTCCGAGGTAAATCAAAGGGATATACAATCTAGAACGCCAGGTTGGACGGACAAGCATCTTTATCCTCAATTAATGACAAGAACCATGCCAGGTGGTGAGGCCGACCTCGTCATAGCGCCGACCGCTCGCTGGTGGCTCTATCACGTCGTAGCTGTACCCACATGCAGCCGACTAGACACATCACCAGCGTCACGCCTGCTCCAACTGTACCCCACAACACATCCTGTGGTCGATAGCGAAACACAATATGATGCCGTCCCGCTCCGACTAGGACGCCCCGGAATACGGCATTGGCGCGATACAGGTGGGCGGGCTTATTGTCGACTGCGACTTGCCAGCCTGAAGCATAGCTGTCGCTCAATACGACGAGGGCTGGTTGAGACAGGTTCACGTCAAGCATAACTTGTTCCGGCTGGTAGCTTCCAACCTGTATCCCAGTATGCGATGAAGAAGGCCTTGCCACACTGATTCGCTGATCATTTCCAAGCTCCAGGAGGCGATCATGAGCCGTGAAGTTCAGTTGCTGACCGTGACTGAGTTCTGGGATCGGCTCTTCTACGACAGCCGTCGCTCGTGGATCAAATCCCGGAGCGTACACCGCAGTGATCGCTTGGTCGGATGCAACAACCTGCACTTTGAAGACGGCGAAGGCTCGTGGCAGGACCTGCGGATTGCGATAGATACGAATCTTGCCGTCCTGCCGCCACAAGGACCATCCGGTGGCTAAGGTGCTACTAATGGGTCGGGTGCTGAGAACGAATTCCACATTGCTCAGGTCAAAGAAACGCTGGGCCTGAGGCTGGATAATGCTTAGCGCGCCCACGCGACGCATTGTGCTGTGATTCGCAAACTGAAGATAGCGCAAGCTGACGAGGTCGTCGTCACCGAAGGCGTTGTCAAGGTGCTGCGTCATTGATGAATTGCCCTCAATGATGCCTCCCTCCACGGGCGCAATCCGAAACTGACGATCAAGGCTGTGTAACACCCGCGCAAGTGGCGTGAGTGGGTAGAGCGCCTGTGGCCGAGTACCCCCATTGTAGGCCATGCCATGGCTCAGCAGATCGACAAGCGTGGTCAGCAGCAGGGCGCCGCCCACAACGGTGCGGCGTCGGCCGGACAACAAGCTGATGGTGATGCCCCACCCTATGATGGCGAGCGCGACCAGCATAAGTAATTGCAAATTGTGGCGCTGATAGAACGATGTTACCTGCGGCAGAACGGCACGTCGTGGGAGACCGCCGAGGACCCATGCACCGAGGGTACTAGCATGGCTCAACGTATACACAGACACCAGCAGCAGCGCCAAACATGCTGTTGTGATACCCACGACTAAGGCCCGACTGGTCCGAGATGGGGCCAGGATTGACTCGACGCCGATGCCTGCCAGCACAGCAGCAGCCAGACTCCAGCTGAAGTTGAAGCGAATGCCGGTACCCACCTGCAACAGGCGTAAGCCATAGATGCGATCCAGCCCCGGCAAGGGAAAACGCCAACTGAGCGATACAAATGCAACGATTGTCCAGAAGACGACGACCGATCGAGGACAACCTCGTAGGATCCCGACCAGCACGAACGGAATCGTCAGAAATCCCATGTAGACGGCGTATTCATTATAGTTCCCCGTGGATGACCAGTAGTGACCACCCAGAGGCGTGCCAAATAGGTAAGGATTAACGAGCAGCAGCCAGTACTTCATGTTGCTCCATGAGCCGACCGCCGCAATATGGGACCGGTTGGCAAGCGTTCCGCTTGCCCTGATGAGGGCCACAGTTGGCAATAATTGCGGTAAGGTCAGACCAATCGCGGCCAAGACTGCCAGTCCTAATAGCACTAATCGCAGCATGGGCGCGCGCCATGGGATCCTGATGCAGGCCCAACTGCCCCACACAATAGCAAACAGGGTGGAGGTTTCAGGGTGTCCGCCCAGGAACTGGCAGGCTAAACAGGCAGTTAACAGCAAGAACCACCGTCCACGTGGGGTGGCGAGTAGCTGCTCGGTGGCATAGAGGGCCAGCGGCAAGAAAGCCAAAACATTGTGGACACTGAAATGGAGCCATGTGATGCCGCTTGCGCACAGTTGGTAGCTGATACCAGACCACAACGCCGCGCTGTCTCGAAGACCAAGCTGGCGCATAAAAAGATGCAGACCCCAGCCCATCAGGAATAGTCGGACAACGGCCGTGGGAACCCAGATCCACTGTGCTCCAACGGCTGCAAACAGCCAGTTGAGCGGGTATAAAACTGCGGGTTGGTGAGCTGCCATGAATGGCATCCCGCTCAAAATGCTCGGGTTCCACAGCGGAATATGGCCGTGCTGAAGCTCTGGAACAGCGGCATCCATATACGGATAGTAGTAATTTGGTAGATCACCGAGTGTGAAGTTGACTGGACTGCTTGTCTTATAAGGCTGGTGCCCACTCCACAATGAGTGCGGAAGATGGAAGGCATTCTCAAGCGGGAGAGGTACCTGGCGTGTAATGAGCGCAGGTAAAAAGAAAAGAAGCGCCGTTCCGAGGTAGAAAGTGGGTATCCATAATCTCGCCGGTCGGGTCCAACCTAAAAGTGTCACCTAGTCCCCTTATCTATCTGCCACCAAGGGCCCGGCAGCGCAGCGCTTGGTGGCTCCATTGCCCAGTATGCGGGGTTGGGCCATACTCCCCTGAGATGCCCGGATCAAATTAGATGTCGCGCAACGCCTCGACTACTGGGCGGCGAGCTGTCGCCTGCGCGCTGAGAATTGCGACAATTGTCGATGCGATTGCGGCGGCAGCAACGACCACGAGGTACGTCCAGGGAATGGCAAGCGCCTCGGGCGGGGGGTCGAAAACGTTGGTCAACAACTTGACCAGCATCTGCGCGACACCGAAGCCAATGACGGTACCGATGAGCGCACCACCGGCCAGAATTAAAAGCCCTTCGCTCCATAAGAAGGCCCCCAACTGACCGCGCTTCGCACCAAGCGCCTGCAGCACCGCGAAAATCCGCCGACGTTCTGCCAGGCCCAAGGCCATAATCAAGCCGGTAGCTGCTGCCACCAGCAGCACAGCGAAAAGTAGTTCCAGCTGAGTTAAGCCATGCAAGTCAACGGCCGTCAAACTCGAACTGATGGCGCGCTGTGTGGTGCCGAGGTCGCTCACCTTGCTCCCCGATAGCGACGCAACCACCGTCCGCGCACTACTGGCTAAAGCCGTCGGATCGCTTTTCGCCTGCATCAAGATAACCTCAGCCGCAGCGCTCCCGGTCTGTTGTGCGATGTAGCTGGCGTTGGCGACTAGAAATGAGTCTTTGGGGGCCGTCGGAAATTCGCGCACGATACCTATAAAGTGGAATGGGATCATGTGGTATTGGTGATCACGCGCATTCTGTAAGCGCAGGTTCAGGATATCGCCCGGCATGAGTTGAAAGTCCTTGACTGTTTCTGCAGCGACCAAGACACCGTCCGGCGTGGCCGCCAGCGCTTGGAGGGTGGCCGGAGCATTGCCACTCCCAAAGAAGGCGTTGGACATAGTTGTAGCCGCGCCAATATGTACAGCGTCGATACCAAAGATATCCTGCAGGTCATTGCCGACATAGGCAAAGCGATGCTGCATTGCCACAACACTCCCTGCGCCGGGCAGGGCCTTTAGTTGGGCCAGCCTGGTTTCAAGCCCGGCCGCAGCAGGTGCCGTGACTGTGACGTCAGCACCGTTCGTGAGCTGTGCATCAACACGGGATTGGGCGTTATAGGTGGTGTTGAAAGCTGCCGTGGATATTGCAAACGAGAAGGCGAGCGCCACCAGCACGACCCCCCGCGTTATCAGGGCACGCTGGCGTTGCAGCGCTGCCGCGACCATACCCGCCAATCCATGGGCAATCGGGCGTAGTAGCGCCGTCAAAGCAGCCCGTCCTCGCAGGAGGCCCCCGCGCCACAGACGCATCGCCAGTAGCGCGCCGCCGAGCCACAAACAGAGCGGTGCAAGGAACGTCTCGTAGGCGACCGATGAAGCTGCCACGCCCTCCGGTGCTAGGACGACCTGATAGCCGGTGCTAGCAGTTCGCCAAAAAACAACGGCTGCGATGATCAGCAAGATGACATCAAGGTAAATGCGTTGCCAAAGGGGCGTAACGCCGCGCCCGACGATGGCTCGCGCGGACGCAACAGTGTTGCTGCGAGCTTGCGACCACGCTGGCACGAGTACGGCAACGAGGGCTACCACGAGGCCGGTTAGTGCTGCCGCCAGCGTCCACCACAGACTGGTTGTGCTTTGCATGGCTCCAGCGGGGGCTACAAATGTCGCAGCAAGGTAGGCCAGCAACACGCCCAGCGCGATGCCGCCTCCACCAACGATCAAGGCCTCGCTACTCGCTAGCCGAATAATCTGTGCTATCGAGGTGCCCCGTGTTCGTAGGAGCGCCTGCTCCAGGCGTCGACGAGTGGCACCGGAAGCGGCCACCGCCATTGTTAGGAGCACGCCGAGTGCGATCCCCGGCAAACCCAGGAACAAGAAGAGCACCTGGGCGTAAAGCGCGTCAGCTCGCGCGGCATCTAACTGTGCCGCCAGATTATCGCCGACCGTAGCGCTACCTGCGATCTGTGCTTCCACATTATGCGCGAGCGCCTGAACATAGGTATACGCCGCTCCCGGACTGCTAGGTAACGTGTGCGCGATCTGCACGTGCAACTGTGTGTAGATCGAGTCTGGATGGGCCGTGGCTTGTGGGTCGAAGAGCTGATGCCATTGTGCAGCCGGCAGGATCAACACATTGTCCGGCGGAGCTTGCGGCGCGCTACCCGGAGGTACGCCGATTGCCTGAAAGAGTGAGTCGCTGTTCGGCAGATCGGCGACGCCTGCAACTTGAACCGTCACTGTGGGCAGCCCTTGTCGCTCGATGGTAACGCTGTCGCCGAGTGTAACATGCAGGTTTGCTGCTGTTTGCTGCGCCACGAGCACGCCATCGAGCGGGCCGATCAGTGGCCGTAGCTGTGCTGGAAAGAGCTGTCGATAGCGTGGACTCAGGCCTAGGACCTTGCCTGCACCGGTACTCTGAGTCGTGCCTCCCACAGTCGCGCTGAGGCTCACGACATCCGCATAGCCGACCTGCTCCAAGGCCGTATACGCGGTCGCCTTGGTAATAGCGGCGACGACCTTTTGAGGGTCAGTGCCCGGGTTAAGCTGGATCTGCCAGTCAACCGGCACGGCAGCGATTGCACGTTTGGTCATGGACGCGGCGCTCCCGGCAATGAAGGCGCCGATCGACGCCAAAAGCGCCACTGTCAGTGCAACGCCGAACATTGCCCCTACGAGGCGCGCCGGATGTCGCGCAAGCAGGCCTTTGAACCATAATAGCGCCAGTGTCATGCGCTTACCTCCAGGATGCCGTGGTGCATATGCCACATAGTCTCAAGCCGCTCTGCGATCTGGAGGTCATGCGTGGCCACGACCAGTGCCGTTGGTGTGCCTGCTAGGGCGTTCAACAGTACATCGAATAGGTGTTGCGCGGTTGGTCGGTCGAGTTGGCCGGTCGGTTCGTCGGCCAGAATCAGTGCCGGTTGGTAGGCCAGCGCCCGCGCAACTGCCACGCGTTGTGCCTGCCCACCCGAAAGCTCCTCGGGCAGCTTATCCGCAATGGATCTTAACTCGATCCGCTCGAGTGCGTCCAGCGCTGCCGCCCGCGCCTCATCGGCGCTTGCTTTGCCTAACAGCAGCGGAACTTCCACATTTTCTACCACGCTTAAAGGGGCGATCAAGCTCGGCATTTGAAAGACGAAAGCGATCCGCGACGGTCGCAGCGTTTCCCGTCCCCCCAGCGCCGGCCAGTTGATAGTGCCGCTCGTCGGCACATCAAGGCCTCCTAGAAGATGCAGCAATGTCGATTTACCGCTGCCCGAGGGGCCCACCAGGGCAATCCGGTCGCTCGCCATGATCTGGCAGGTTGCCGAGACGAGCGCGGGGACTTGATTGCTTGAACTTCCGTTACCCGTAGGGTACGTTCGTCCTACCTGCTGCGCGTCCGCCAGCATGAGGCCCGACCGCTTGTCAGGGCTTGTTCCCGCCCTCATTCGCTGCGCGGTCTGCGCCTGGATACTGCTATTCTCAGTTGGAACGTGTATCTGACTCATCTATCACCCTTCCATCCAGCAGTTGGACGATGCGATCTGCACGTGCCGCGATGGCACTACTATGTGTTACGATCAACGTTGTGTCGCCATCGTTGCGCCGCTCCTCGAAAAGTTGCAATATACGGCTTTCCGTTTCGGCGTCGACTTCACCCGTTGGCTCGTCTGCCAGTAGCAGACGAGGAGCCGTGACGAGTGCTACCGCGAGGCCGGCGCGAGCCGCTTCGCCGCCCGACAGCTGGGCCCGGTAGGCATGACGGCGTGCTGTTAAGCCCACTAGATCGAGCAGTCCGTGGAGCCGCCCCTCATCAACCTTATGCGCCAGATGCATTTGCAGCCGCATGTTTTCTTCCACTGAAAGGTGTTCAAAGAGGTTGCCCGACTGCAACAAAATGCCCAGCTCCGCCGCCCGGCGGGCCGCACGTTCGGCTTCTGGACGGCGCGTCAGCCGCTTACCTAACAGCTCGACGTGGCCGCCATCCGGCTCATCCAGGCCGGCCAAGCAGCTAAAGAGTGTTGACTTGCCGCTGCCCGACGGCCCCATCACGGCGACAATTTCCCCGGCGTCGACATGCAGGCTAACGCCCCGCAGTGCCAGTGTCTCGTCCTCATCTGTATGGTAAAAACGGTAGAGATCGAAAGCTTCTAGGACGCGCTTCTTTACTGCCATCGAAAGCTCTCCGACATACGCTTCCATTGATCGACGTTGTCAGCTCCGGCCACTGCATACAGGCGTAGCGTCGCAAGCTTGCCATTTTTAAAGAAGAGAAAGCTGTTATTTTCGAGTCGGACCTGCTTGTTCGTCACCGGGTTAGGATCGGAGTTCGAGGTATATGCCACAAGGACAGCCGTTCCTCCAGGAAGCTGGACATCCTTGACACTCGTGATCTCGACTGCTCGACCATGCTGTTTGATGGCCGCCACTTCATTAGCTTGTGCAGTTGCGGCTGTTGGTGCTGCAGTTACGGGTGTCACAACGACACTCACGCCATTAAACTTGTCGACGAAGCCCACATCACCGCCTTGGACCGTTCGGGCCCAGCCTTCGGGCGTGTCGAGCACATAACCGCCAGCGGGAGACTGGTACTTCACAAATGCCTGTGAGTCTGGAATGTCGCCTGCCGGGTTGACTTCTGGTGCGAGCGCTGTCTCCGGCGTAGCCATGCTCGTCTCGGCAGCCTGCGTAGCCATCGCCATGGCAGCGATAGCTGTCGCCACCTCAGTCGTTCGTGGAGTTACTACCGGAAATGATGTTGATACCACCGTTACGGTTGTTACTAGTGCTTGCGTCACGACTGGAATTTGCGTTGTGGTTGCGACTGTGGCTTCAGTCCCGGCTGTGGTAGCCGTTTGCGCACCCTGGTTGCCCGTTGTGACCATACTTGGTGCACCGGCGGCAGTGGTACCCGAGCCTCCACAACCCGTTAGTAGGGCCGCCCCCAGTACACAAATTACTACCCTATGCTTTTCTATGCTCGCTATGGTTATGCTCACTCCTTACTCCTCTTCCATTGATCGCCCTTGCATCTTCATCTGTAGCGATTAAAGGGACATGAATAGAAGATGAGTATCTTCTCATGCTGTCCATATCCCCAACATCTGCCAAAGGAAGGTGAACGATAAAAGTTGTGCCGTGACCGGGCGTGCTCATGACTGCAATCTCACCGCCGTGCGCTTGGACGATCCACTGACTGATCGGCAGACCAAGCCCCGTGCCTCCCTCTCCACGGGCTCGCGCGGGACCGATCCTATAAAAGCGTTCGAAAACGTGGGGTAGGTGCTCTGGCGCGATGCCGACTCCGCTATCGACCACTTTTATCACCGCGAGCTTGCCCTCACGTCGGGCCACGACCTGCACCTTGCCACCGGGCAGCGTATACTTGAGGCCGTTGTCGATTAGGTTCAGTAAAAGCTGTGTCAGCCGCGTTTGATCACCATCAATGGTCATTTCGTCGACTGGACGAGCATGCACCAGATACACCCCGCGCCCCTCCGCCAGTGGTTCCATTGCACGGACAGTGTCCGCTGTTAGGTCGGTAAGTGACAATCGCTCACATATGAGCGATGACTGCCCCGCGTCGGCGCGTGCCAGCATTAACATTTGGCTTAATAGTTCATCCATGCGGGTGACATCTCCCCGCACGCTTATCAGGAGGTCCCGATACTGGTCGGCGGACCGTGGTCGCTCCAGCGCGATATCGACCTGACTCGTCAGGATCGCCAGCGGCGTACGCAGTTCATGTGATGCGTCCGCAGTAAATTGGCGCTGGCGCTGGAACGCGCCCTCTAACCTAGCCAGCATATGGTCGAATGTCGCAGCCAGTCGGCCCACCTCGTCAGGGCTGCCTTGGAAATTGATCCGCTGCGAAAGATCGTCGGCTTCGATACGAGCAGCCGTGTCTCTGATCCGATCAATGGGATTAAGCGCGCGACCGGCCAGAAAGAGGCCCCCGGCTACCGCACATAACAACGTCAGGGGAATCGCCCCAGCCATCAACAGGAGCAGCTTTTGCAGAGCGGCTGCTACATCGCGCTCCGGCCGCACGACTTGGAGGACGGCACTCGCCCGACCGTTCGTCATGAGCGGTACCGTCAACACGCGTGCCTCTGGCCCACCGGCTAGGATAATCGTTTGCAGGGTTTTTTGTCCTTGTGCGCCGGCGACTCGTGCCGCAGTAGAATCCGGTACCATCTGGTACTCAGCGCCTGACAGCAGTTTTCTACCCGTTCGATCATAAAGTGTTATGAGCATGTCGGGCGCGATCTGGTCTGCCGCCTCCGCGAGAGTCGGCTGGTTATCGTCGAGCGTTCGCAGGACCTGTTGAGCCTGGGTTGCTAAGGCGTCATCGATCCCCTGATGCAGTGTGTGCGAGAGGTTGCTATACAAGAATGTGCTGAATGTGACGAGGATTACGGCTAGGAGCGCGACATACCAGAGTGTTAGTCGGACCCTGATAGTATGCAGCAGTAACCACGCCTGACTTAAAGGAGCAGCTCTACGCATCACTAAATGTGTGCCCTTAGCTGGTAGCCTGTGCCCCGAATCGTATGCAGTAACCGTGGCTCGCGGTCGTCCTGTAGCTTTCGCCGTAAGTAGCCAATGTAAACGTCAACGATGTTGGACATGGAGACGAAATCGTAGTCCCAGACGTGCTCTGCGATCTGAGTTCGTGTCAAAACACGATTTGGATTCCGTGCAAAGAATTCGAGGATCGTGTATTCCTTGCTTGTTAGTTCGATTGCTTGCCCGGCTCTCCTGACCTCATGCGTAATAGTATCGATCTCCATATCTGCCACCCGCAGAACCGGATCTTTCGAATAGCTGTCTCGCCGCAGCAGCGATCGAAGCCGGGCTATCAGTTCTCGGAAGGCGAAGGGCTTGACTAGGTAGTCGTCCGCACCGCTGTCTAGCCCCTTGACCCGGTCGTCTACAGCGTCGCGAGCTGTTAGCATTAAGATCGGTGTGGTGCGCTGCTCTGAGCGCAGCGTCCGACAGACCGTATATCCGTCCACTTTCGGCAGCATCACATCCAGAATAATCACATCGTACGGTGTGACGCGCGCCAGGTGTAGCCCTTCCTCGCCATCGTAGCCGATATCCACGGCATAACCGTGCTCTTCCAGACCACGTCTGATCAGGCCCGCCAACTTATGCTCATCTTCGACTAACAGGATACGCATCATGTGCTCCCGCATCTCGGCCTTCCGTTGGGGTCGATCCTACCGTGGCCATCGTAAGCGATCAAGATGAAGGCAGCATGAAAGGAATCGCACGGACAACGCTCGGCTGCTATGATGCTAGCAAGTGCGAAGGAGTATTACGAGGATGCCAGCGACACCACATATCGAA
>JBBRHB010000060.1:0-13161 GCA_038223355.1 Chloroflexales bacterium | reverse complement strand
CTTCGTTTACTGTGAACCCACCCCCCGGGCATTTGTGCGCCGGGCTCGATTATCGCGCCCGGCGCACTATTTTTGTAGGCAATCCTATTCTCTCCACCTGCCTTGGTCAACAACAAACCCATACTGAGGTGAGAAACGCCGGCAGTCGCCAAACGTGCCTTACCCTGGCATTAGGATTGCTAATGGAATGTACCGATTGACAAGCGCGAACTCGACTCCTGGTAGAATAATCGACCAAAGGCAGTATTGAACCGTTCCGTAGCAGCGTTGGAGGCAGATCCCATGGAACACCCCGCGAAGCAGGTCAGTCGCCGCGATTTCTTGAAAGCGGCGGGCGGCTTTACACTCGGTACCAGCCTCGCCTTAGGTACCGACCTCACACGCGTCGTTGCCCGCACCAAGACCCTTAAGATCGCCGGTGCTACGGAAGTGCCGAGCATTTGCCCCTATTGTGCTGTCGGCTGCGGCACGATGATCAGCGTCAAAGACGGCAAGATCATTAATATCGAAGGTAATCCCGACTCGCCCATTTCCAAAGGCACCTTATGTCCCAAAGGCTCTGCTTCGTTCCAGTTGACAGTTAATCCGTTACGGACGACCAAGGTCAAATACCGTGCTCCGGGAGCCAGCGATTGGGAAGATAAGCCCCTCGACTGGGCGATGGAACGCATTGCGCAGTTGGTCAAAAAGACCCGTGATGAGAATTTCAACGAGACTTTCAAAACTAAAGACAAAGCAGGCAAGGACGTCGACAAAAAGGTCAACAACACGTTGGCGATCGCCTCGTTGGGCGGCGCGACGATGGATAACGAGTGGAACTATCTCCATCTGAAGCTCATGCGAGCGATGGGGGTTGTCTTTCTCGAAAACCAAGCCCGTATTTGACACTCTAGCACAGTGCCCGGTCTGGGCACAAGCTTTGGTCGGGGCGGTGCCACGACCACTCAACAAGACCTGCAAAACGCTGATGCGATCATGATCATGGGCTCGAACTTTGCGGAGTGCCACCCGGTTGGTTTTCGCTGGGCGATGAAGGCCAAAGCCAAAGGGGCCAAAATTATTCATGTCGATCCGCGTTTCACGCGTACTTCGGCCATGGCTGACACCTACGCACCGATCCGTGCTGGTTCGGACATCGTCTTCCTGGGCGGTCTGATTAAGTACTTGATTGATAACGAAAAGTATTTCAAGGAGTACGTGGTCGCGTATACCAACGCGCCGTCGTTGATCAACCCGCGCTACCAGGATACCGAGGAGTTGGACGGGCTATTTTCGGGCTTCGATGCGGCCGGCCGCAAATACAATCCCGATACCTGGAACTATCAAAGCACACTACCACCCGGTCAAACTCAGCCCACCCCTGCCCAGGACGAGTCGCAGTCATTCTCGGCGCGGGTTGGAAAGCTGGTAGGTCCGCCACCGCCGCAAGACTTGACGATGCAAGATCCGCATTGCGTTTTCCAGATCGTCAAGCGGCATTACGCTCGCTACACACCCGAGATGGTTGAGCAAGCAACTGGCTGTCCCAAAGATGTGTTCCTCAAGATCGCTGAAACGCTGGCGCAGAACTCGGGGCGTGACCGAACCAGTGCCGTCGTCTATGCAGTCGGCTGGACGCAACATACGGTCGGAGTTCAGATCATTCGTGCCTCGACGATCCTGCAACTCTTGCTAGGCAACATCGGTCGTCCCGGCGGTGGCATTATGGCGCTGCGGGGTCATGCAACGATTCAAGGCTCGACTGATGTGCCCACGCTTTACAACCTGCTGCCGGGTTATCTCAATGCGCCGAGTGCCTTGAAAACACATGAGAACTTGCGTGCTTACCTCGACACCGAGGTAACGCCGACGGCCTATTGGGCCAATATGCCCAAGTTTATGGTCTCAATGTTAAAGGCGTGGTATGGCGATGCAGCAACCGCTCAAAACGATTATGGCTATGATTATCAGCCTAAGATTGTGGGTGACCACTCGCATATGCCCATGTTCGTGGCGATGAGCCAGGGTTCGATCAAAGGCTTCTTCGCTATGGGTCAGAATCCAGCGGTCGGGGGTCAAAATGCCGGTTTTCAACGCAAAGCACTTGCCAAGCTCGACTGGATGGTGGTGCGCGACCTGTAAGAGACCGAAACTGCGACCTTCTGGCGCGACTCGCCCGAATTCAAAGGTAAGTCTGCTGACGTGAAGACCGAGGTCTTTTTCCTACCGGCTGCCGCTGTGCCCGAGGGCGCGGGGTCGTTCACCAACACTCAACGCCTCTTGCAGAAACACGAAAAGGCCGTCGATCCGCCCGATGACGCGCGCACCGACCTATGGTTCACCTATAAGCTCGGTGTAAGGCTCAAGGAACTGTATCAAAACAGTAGCGTGCCACATGACGGGGGCATCAAAGCCTTGACTTGGTCCTACATTGACCCCGAAGAAAATAAGCCGTGGCGTATCAAAGATGAGCCATCATCGGAATTAGTCATGCGTGAGATCAATGGCTACACGGTTGCTGACAAAAAGGTTGTCAAAGGCTTCGGTGACCTGAAAGACGACGGCACAACAGCTTGTGGTGTCTGGATCTATAGCGGTATTTACGCACCGACGACAGACCATCCTGACGGCTTCAACCGTGCGGCAGCCCGTACGCCCGGTCAAATTATTTCACCTAACTGGGGCTTCGCTTGGCCGGCTAACCGCCATATTTTGTACAACCGTGCATCGGCAGATCCGGCCGGGAATCCGTGGAGCGAGCGCAAGAAACTCGTGTATTGGGATGCTAATGCCCCGGCCACCGATCCGCAAGGCAAGCCCACGAAAGGGAAGTGGGTCGGCATAGAGGGCGAAGTCCCCGACTTTATTGTGACCAAAGCGCCCACTACACCTGCTAATCCCAAGGGCGTTGGCCTCGATTATCACTCGGGGGCCGATCCCTTCATTATGAAGGCCGATGGCAAAGGCTGGCTGTTTGCCCCACAAGGTCTCACTGATGGTCCGCTGCCTACGCACTACGAGCCGTATGAGTCGCCAGTTGAAAACATGTTGTATACAAAGGCGGGCCGGAACCCGGTTGCCAAACTCTATGACAATGTGCCCGGTAACGCCTATAGCCCGCCGGGTAATCCAGACTACCCAATTATCCTATCGACCTATCGACTGACCGAGCACCATCTGAGTGGTTCGATGAGCCGGTGGTTACCGTGGCTGGCGGAGCTGCAACCCGAGCTTTTCGTTGAGATCAGCCCTGAGTTGGCACATGAGAAAGGGATCGGCAATACCCAGCTCGTGAACATCAAAACTCCACGAGCCACGATCCAGGCCAAAGCGTTGGTGACAAAGCGCATCCGGCCTTTTGTCATTGGCGGCAAAACTATTCATCAGGTCGGCATGCCATGGCACTGGGGCTATAAAGGGATCGCACATGGTGCCGTCGTCAACGATCTGTCGGCTTTGGTCGGCGATCCAAATGTCAACATTCACGAGGCCAAGGTCTTTGTTTGCCAGATCGAAAAGGCGTAGGGGAGCGACCGATGAGTGATGCGTACGGCTTCTATACCGATACCACGGTGTGTATCGGCTGCAAAGCGTGCCAAGTGGCCTGTCACCAGTGGAATGAACTCCCCGCCGAGCTAGAGCAACAGCCGAGCGAGCATGGGCCGGGGCAAACGCGCCCCATGACTGGTAATAGCTATGACAACACCGGCTCGTTCAGCGATGTCAATTGGCGGCATGTTAAGTTCATAGAGAAATCCGACATACCAGCGGTGGGCACAACGCCGGCTTCGGTTTCACATAGTCCACAAGATCCGAACCGTGATAACCTGCAATGGCTGATGATGTCGGATGTGTGTAAGCACTGCGTCAATGCGCCGTGTCTAGAAGTCTGCCCTACGGGCGCGATTATTCGCACCGAGTTCGATTCGGTCTATATTCAAGAGCCGGTCTGTAATGGCTGCCGTAACTGCGTCGGCGCGTGTCCATTTGGCGTGATTCATATGGGCGGTAGTGGCAATGCAGGGCAGGGTACGGCCAAAAAATGTACGCTCTGCTATGACCGCATGCAGCATGGGCTAACACCGGCCTGCGCTCAGGCCTGTCCGACCGAGTCGATCCAGTTCGGCAAGATCATCGATTTGAAGGTGCGGGCTGAGCAGCGTGTCAAGGACCTACATGACCTCGGCTTTCCGCAGGCACAATTGTATGGCGCCGATACCAAGATCTTGGGTGGTCTTAACTCGTTTTACCTGTTGATGGATCAGCCCGAAGTCTATGGCCTCCCCAGCAACCCTAAGCTCCCGTCGCGGGCAGTGATACCATCGACGCTCTTTAGCATGGGCAGCGCGCTCCTGGTCGCTTTGGGGGCCTTGTTCGCCTTCCGGAAAAAACGCATGGATGAGTTCGCCACCGATCCTGCAGCGAAGGAGCGCTAGCATGGGTATTACTGCTTCACCCAACTGGCAAGGATGGCTCATCGCCTACTTCTTTTTCGGCGGCATTGCCGCAGGAGCCTACTTTATCGCCGGCCTCCTAGAGTTGATCGGGAGTGAGCGTGACCGCGAGATAGCACGGGGGGCCTACTATCTGGCGTTTCCATTATTAGTCTTGTGCTCTCTCTTTCTGATCGCTGACTTACACCGGCCCGAGCGCTTTTGGCATATGCTCATTCAGTCGGACACGTTCTGGCCGATGTTTAAGTATTGGTCGCCGATGTCGGTTGGCTCGTGGATATTAAGTGCCTTCGGAGCCGCCTCCTTTGTGTCCTTCGCCGATGCCTTAGCCGAAGACGGGCGCTTTGGTCTGGGGCGCCTGGGTAGTTGGGCGCGCATGATGCGGCTGAGCCCGGCCGGTAAGCTCTTTGCCGTCCTCGAAATGCTGGCCGCCTATGGTCTGGCCGCCTATACGGGTGTTTTGCTGAGTGCTACCAATGTGCCATTCTGGAGTAACACGAATTTGCTGGGCGCACTCTTCATGGCCTCGGCGGCCTCAACCGGAATCGCCGCATTGATTCTGATCATGGGCCGAAGAGTAGCCCATGACTCGCTCGCCAAACTGGAAACTGCCGACACGCTAGCTATGGCGCTGGAGCTCGTTGTCATGATCGGCTTTGTTGCCTCCCTAGGCAGTCTGGCGAGTCGCTTTGTGACCAACAAATACGGCCTCATCATGCTCATTGGTACAGGGGGTGCCGGCCTTGTGTTGCCACTAATCTTGCGGCTCTTGCCCAAATCATGGGGACAGAATGCGGCCGTAGTCAGTGCCCTGCTCGTGTTAGTCGGCGGCCTGCTACTGCGCTATGGCATTCTAAATGCGGGACAAAGCCTGACGATCCGCGTGGATTAAGAACGGATACCTACCTATGCAGAGCATATTGCAACCTTGGAACTGGCTGATAGTAGCGGGGATACTCGTTGCCTTAGCGGCCTGTGGCCCAGAGGATGGACGCATCCGCGGCACGCTTGGGGCGGATATCAACAACCGGCCTGTACAGTATAGCCCCTACACCACCCTCGGCGGACCACAGCCGATTCAGCCGCACTCGAAACTGTGGAGCAACTCACGTCCATGATCGACGCTCCTTTCCGCCCACGCGATTTGGCACTCTTGCTGCTGGCGTCGGGGCATCTGCTGCCACGTGACCGGGCTCGTGACCAACAGGCCGATGTGAAGGGTATGGCCCTGAAACGCGAGGTGCTGGAGTATCTGAGCGCGCTCGATCCCGAGCCAGCAGCGCTGGACGCAGCGCTGCTTGAAATTATGCAGGCTATCGGTGAACCAACCGGCCCAACGCGCGGCGTGTGCCTTGATATTCGCAGCGACTGGGAAGCTGCGCTCGCATCCCCTGAGTTCGCGCCCTGGCTGCTGAACCAAGCAATCCGCGAGGGTGAAGGTCGGCGAGGAGGCAAGGGTCGTGGCCAGCAACCGGATTAATAAGCTATTCGGACGTCGAGCAGCGCTCCCAATAGCGGTTGAACACGCTATCACGAGCCTCAGTAAGCTGGCCGAAATACAGCCGGACCTCGAAAGTCTTGCCGCTACCACGGCTGCACTGCTGCACCAGATGTATGCGGTGGTGCCGGTCGTTCCTGTGACCTTCAAGGCAGAGGAAGTCGCGCATAAGCTCGAAGTGGGCATACCGTTGCTGCGGGGAGAGCAACTCGCGCTGGACGACACACTGCTCCAAAAACAGTTTGAGCGGCTGGGAGTGGTTATGGAGACACAAGGCCATCCGGCAGCCAAGCAGTTGGTCACGGCAGTCCGACAGGGACGGTTCGACGTGTCGCAGGCCGCTCACGCTGTCCTCCTTGGCGAAGCGAGCATGATCGTTATGCAGGCCGATACACAAGGGCTCGACGCCGAGCTGGCCACTACTCTGCTACGCCTGACGCTCTTGCCGCTGCTGGAGCAAATGAGCGCGGCCGTCCGTCCATTACGACCTGATGGTGTATGGAGCGAGGGCTACTGTCCCACGTGTGGTGCATGGCCATTGCTGGGAGAATATCGTGGCCTGGAGCAGAATCGCTTGCTCCGTTGCGGCCTGTGCGCGGATGAATGGCCACTTGACCGATTGCTGTGCTTTGCGTGCGGCACGCGGATCCATTCCGATCTTCATTACCTGGAGGTCGCCGGTGAAGAGCTCAAGCAGCGAGTGCATACCTGTGAGCAGTGCCAGAGCTACATCAAGCAGCTTTCGACCCTCGACCGGCTTGACCCACCGGCTTTGCTGGTTGCAGACGTCGCTACGCTCCACCTTGATCTGATAGCTATGGAGCGCGGCTATAGCCAACCGCAGTAACGGTGCATAACTTGCTGGTAAGCCAATATGAGTAAGCGGGGCTGGACAGATCAACTGGTTAATATCACAAGCGTTGGGAATGCACTGCTCTATGGTCGAGCGCCACAGATCGGTACGCAGCGCACCGGCGAAGTCCATTTTAAGCAGCATGACTGGAATGCATTACTTGCACGCTTCGTCCAGCGTGGCGACGTTGATTATGCTCAGTTCAAGCGGGTGCGCCGCATTTTGGAAGCCTACCTCGAGCGCGTCGCTGATGCGCGACCTGACACGTGGACCAACCCTGATGAGCAGCTCGCCTTCTACCTGAATGCCTATAATGCGATTGTGATTCATCAGGTGCTGGTGCACGGGCCGGTCGCATCTTTCCTTGAAGTACTGGCCGGTTTCGCCCGGCCGTATCCGGTGGGACGCGAGAATATCTCGCTGCACGAATTGAAGTACAGCAAGGTGCGTGCTTTTCGCGATCCGCGCGTTCACATGGCGCTGGTGCCGGCCGAATGGAGTTGCCCACTGCTCCCGTCCTACGCCTACAGCGGTCCGCAGTTACAACAGCAACTAAGTGAAGTTACGCGGGCCTTTTTACGGGATGAGCAGCGCGGCCTGCGTTATGACGCGGCTAGCAACACGCTCTACCTGTCGTTGATACTACGCCGGTTTGCGGGTGACTGGGCCGAACCGGATGCGATGCCTAGCCTGTTCAACCTGCTACGCGGTCAAATAGAGCCACAACTGGGCCTGCCTAACCTCCGCCGTTGGATGCCCGAGCACGTGGGGGCGCTACTCGACCGCCCGGCCAGTGCCCGACCGCATATTGCGTTCATACCCTATGACCGGCGCTTAAATGGCAGCTTTGAGACACCGACAGGGCGCTCGCGAGCAGTATAATAGCGGTGTCCGTCAAAGGAGGAGCCGCGAGATGCAGTGTCCGCGATGTGGGGCGACAGTGGTTGCCCGTGCGCATTTTTGTCCGGTCTGTGGGCAACCACTTGGGTCAGATGCCAATAGTGCAGCGCAAGGGCATGTCACGTCACGCATCTACGCCGCAACGCCCTTCCCGCCTTTGCCACTTGCTGACAACAATACGCTAACGCTTAGTCCGCCGGCCCCACCTGTCGCGCCGGCGGGGGTGAAGCCGATCGTTCGGCAATGGCAGCGTTGGTGGTGGAAGATTTTGCTGATCGGCATGGGGCTGTATCTTGCGGTCAATAGCGTTTTTTTACGGACCCAAAACGCCTACCTGTTGCCGCAACTTTTCATGATCGGTGCGTTTCTGGTACCGGTGGCCTATATCGCTTATTTGTACGAGGATGGCACGTTGTATGACGTGCCGTTGTCGAAAATTGCGCTAATCTTTTTCTTTGGGGGTGTCGTCGGGTCGTTGGTGGCGACCTTGCTTGAGGCGCGCTTAATTACCTCTGACACACGGGGGCTCTTTGGCCAACTCACCTTGCTGAACGCGACGATTGTTGCTTTTAGCGAAGAACTGGCCAAATTAGTCGTGTTGATTCCCTTCCTGCTCGTTGCTCGACGACGTTACCCGAGCGTGATGCACGGCATCGTGCTTGGTGCCGCAGCGGGGATGGGCTTCGCCGCCTTCGAGAGCATGGGCTATGCTTTTGGTACGCTGATCGAATCGCGTGGCAATTTGGACGTCATGAATCAGGTGATAGGCATCCGAGCACTCTTGGCCCCGCTAGGCCATGGCACCTGGACAGCAATCATTGCGGCGGCGTTATGGCGTGAACAAATCAATCACCGTTTTGCCTTGAATGCGAATGTACTAGTTGGCTTTCTCGTTGCGGTGATCCTACATTTGTTATGGGACTGGGTCGGGCTGCCGTTGAATATTGCTGGCCTGCCGGTTGTGCATATTCTGCTCGGTATTGTTGGCTTGCTGGTTTTACGCTTCTTTCTCGTCGTCGCTAAAGGCGGTCAGGGCGCGGCGTATCAGGAGCGCAACCTCGCCGCCGCGTTGCGGCTGTATGCAGGCGATCTTCGTGATACGACACGCGGCGCCCTCGGTCGCAGGCAACGACCGTAAAGGGGGAATGCTGTACAGACCGCCGGGACTGGCGTATGATAGCCCCACGCTAAAAGACGCATAGCCATCTGCCCTCGCCACCTTCCTTAGCTGCCACATTACCGAGGGCTTGATCTGGAGGTCGCCCTATGCAGCTCCATCGTGGTTCCCGGGTACGGATTGTTTTCTTCGTGTCGGTGTTCGCTCTGTTATTCACCAGCGTCCACGAAACTGCAGCAACTCCTGCAAATATTCCGCCGCCACGCGCTCCACAACGACTGGCTACAGGCGGCAAGACACAGTTTGGCCCGCGCGGAGCGGGTTCAATTATCGTTTGGAATGAGCAACGTGTGCCGCTATTGCCCGACGAGACCGCGCTGGGTACGAATCACGTGGTGGGTATCGACCTCCGGACCAACAGCTCCTTCGTCATCGCAGCAATGGCGGGTGAGCAACGCGCGCCTGCCATCTCTGGTTCGCTCATTGTGTGGGAAGACAACCGGCAAAGCTGCCCCACATGTGAACGGGATATCAGGGGCAAGGATTTAGCCGCAGGGACCGATTTCGTTGTGGCGACTGGGTCGGTGGACCAGGCTGAGCCAGCCATCTTGCAGCATACAGTTGTCTGGGTCGAACACGACGCGTCAGGCGCACGGTTGCTTGGCAAGGATCTGGATACACCGGCGACGGTCATCGTTGCCTCAGTTCCGCTCGGGACCAGCATAACCAGTCCGGCGATTACCAACAATGCGATTGTCTGGGTTGAGCAGACGATAGAGGCGAAGTTGGTCCATTCGGCGATTTATGCCTATGATCGCACGGCGAGGACCACAAAGGTCATTGCCCGGTCCAATTGGCCGGGCTTACAGATTGCAGTGTCAGGGCAGCAGGTCGTATGGAATGATCCGCGACTCTGGATTGCCGATCTCGTAAGTGGCGCAGCGTCGCTGCTAGAGCAGGGCTTTACGACGGCCCCTGCAATGAGTGGCAACATCGTGATTTGGAGTGCACATGGTGCGCAGCCCGATCACGATTTCGATATTTATGGCCTTAACCTCGCGGATGGCAAGCGCGTCCCGTTGGTGACGGGGGCTGGTAACCAGATGCAGGGACAGGTTGTCGGCAACCTCCTGACCTGGCAAAATGACGCCGACATTCATGGCCGTGTTAGTTGGGCGCCACTCGCCCAATTGTGGGCCTCCGCTCCCACGCGCCAGCAAGCGCTAGATCAAGCGGTAAGCCAGCAGGCAGCGCCTGCGCAGGTGACGGATGATGTGAGTATCCTCAGCTATACCCATCCGATGTATAAAGGGATCCACCTCCCTTCGAGTGGCCAGAGTGGGGGTGGCACGTATGATGGTTTTTATGTTAACGGTGCGCCATGTATCAAGACCGGCTGCCCGATCGCCGATGGGCTAGGTTGGCCAAACGCGCCCTTCTTTGGGGCCATGACCCTTTTGCAGCCCGAACTCGATAGCCACTGGCAAACAGGTCGTCCGGCGCCCTATGGGCCGACCGAGCCGGATATGCTGAAAAACCTACAGGCACAGTATGGCACCCGCGTAACCGTCCGCAGCTACCCTGAGGAGTTCCCCAACGCGCAGGGGACCGTTAATCCATCGAATGGGACGCAGGAAGTCCTGAATCTAGCCACCGGCTATGACTGGATTCAGAACGTCCAGATTAACAACGAGCCGAATGTCGAATGGCCCAGCTCGTGCGCCAATTGTACCTGGAGTAGTTCCGGTCTCACGCGGGTCTTTAGCTGGTATGGTGTGTTCGATCCAAATTTCTTCGCGGCAATCAACACGTTCTATAGTGATGTGTGGTACGAACTCACCTATTGGAAAAGCAACTATAGTGATCCGACCGTACGGGCGCACCTGCAGACTATGAAGCTCTGGACGCCGCCGATGGCGGACAGCTATCGGAACCTGGATAACGGCCAGAGCATGTATGTCCCACTGCAGAATATGATTACAATCTACGGCGACTTTCTCTACCATACCTATCCAGTACCAAATTATGATGCGGTTGGCGGTGGTTTGAGTAACAATTCGTGGCCCTTCTTCAGCTCGTGGTTAGCGACGAATCTAGGAAATGGCTCGATTCCTTCGATGATTACGGAATGGGGGTGGAATCCGGGCCAAATGATTAGTTGTGGGCTCAAGCAGTACTCAACGTGGCCGGCGAGTGGGGCGTGCGCGGCGTATGATGGCGTATCCCATACCTTGAGCCATGATGTCAAGTACTTTCTGACGACCTCGCAGCGACATGGGGCACAGGCCGTGACGGTATGGCTCATGCGCGGGTTCGATGACAAATCCGAGGGGATTAATCAGGCGGGGCAGCCATGGCCCTGGTTCCATAACTACCAGTTTTCGACGCCCTAGCTGTTGGTGGGGGCACTAACCACGGGCTCGCCGGCATCAAGCTCGACCAGGGTTGCGCCGGCGCTGACGCTTTGACCTATGGCGAAGGGCACGTTGGTCACAAGGCCGGCGTGCGGTGCTGCGAGCGTATGCTCCATCTTCATCGCTTCCATGATCACCAGGGGCTGCGCGGCTGCCACCTGTTGCCCGACCTCAACCAGCACGCTGATAATGGTACCCGGCATTGGTGCGTTGAGCGAGGCGTGACCAGGGAGATTTGAGGGGTGTTCCAGCAGATCGTCGATGCTCAGGCCCTCGTCGCGCCCGAGACGGTAGCTGCTGCCACCATAGCTCAAGAGCAAAGCACGATTGACCTGCGCAATATAGGCACGGACGTGGCGGCCATCGATCTGGACCACCAAGAGCGCGTCGTGACGGGCTATGATGAGGACGCGGTGCGACTCACCATCTAGTAGCATGTGCCAACATGAGTCAGTGGCCCGCAAAACGACCTCGTGGAGCACGTCGTCGCGTAAGCGGACATGTAGGTCGCTGCCGCCAATGCGCCATGGGCCAGTCCAAGGATCGGCGGGCCGCCCAGCATCACTGACCTGCCATAAGGCCGCGAGGACGATGACCTCGAAGGGGGTGGGATGGGGCTCGGCCAGGGCGGCAGCAATCGGATTGACGGTGAGAAAATCGGTGAAGGTGTCGCCGGTGGCAAAAGCGGGGTCGGCGATGATCTGCTGTAATAGCGGGATATTGGTGCTGACGCCGACGACGGCATAGTCGTGCAGGGCTTGTTGCATGCGGCGGATGGCAGCGGCACGATCCGGGGCATGGACGATCAGCTTGGCCAACATTGGATCGTAGGCAGTCGTTACTTCGTCGCCGCTGCCTAGGCCAACGTCGTTGCGAATACCCGGTCCGACCGGCGGCTCGAAGACGACGACTTGCCCGACAGACGGGAGCATGGCCACCGGGTCCTCGGCATAGATGCGCGCCTCGATGGCGTGGCCGCGCGGCAGAAGCTCGGACTGGTCGAAAGGGAGTGCCTCGCCCGCCGCAATGGCGATTTGTAACTGCACGATATCACGGCCAAAGACTGCTTCGGTGACGGGGTGCTCGACTTGCAGGCGGGTGTTCATTTCAAGGAAGTAAAAATTGCTGTCCGCATCAAGCATGAACTCGACCGTGCCGGCATTGGTGTATCCGACGGCCTGTGCCACACGTACGGCAGCCTCGCCCATGCGTGAGCGGAGCGCGGGATTGAGCGCTGGCGAAGGTGACTCCTCGATGATCTTCTGGTGGCGACGCTGGATCGAACATTCGCGTTCGCCCAAATACAGGAGTGTGCCGTGCTGGTCGCCCAGCAGCTGGATTTCGACGTGCCGAGCACGCGTGATTAGCCGTTCTAGTAAGACCTCCTGGTTGCCAAAGGCTGCCTGGGCCTCACGCTGGGCCCCGGCGAGGGCTGCACTGAAGTCCGCCGCGTGCTCAACGGTGCGCATGCCCTTGCCGCCCCCGCCCGCACTGGCTTTGATGAGCAGCGGATAGCCGATGCGCTCGGCCTCGGCTGCGAGGCGCTCGCCCGTTTGGTCGTCGTCATCATAGCCGGGGACGACTGGCACATCATGGGCGATGGCCAAGCGTTTGGCCTCGATCTTGGAGCCCATCTGCGCGATGGCACGTGGCGAGGGGCCAATGAAGACGATGCCGGCGTCGCTACAGGCCTGTGCGAAGTAGGCACGCTCGGACAAAAAGCCATAGCCAGGATGGATCGCTTGTGCACCACTACGTTGTGCGGCGTCGATCAGCGCTTCGGCCCGCAGGTAGCTCTGGGCGGCGGGGGTGGGGCCGAGCAAGAAGGCTTCGTCGGCCAAGCGCACATGTAGGGTGTCCCGATCACCCTCGCTATACACGGCAACTGCAGTGATTCCTAGCTCGTGGCAGGCACGGATCACACGAACCGCGATTTCACCGCGATT
>JBBRHB010000059.1:0-13424 GCA_038223355.1 Chloroflexales bacterium | reverse complement strand
CATCCGCTAGATGCTTGGTTGTGAAAATCTCTTTGAGCAGTGGCTTGTAACGTTTGCCCAGGATAATATCGTGGTGCGCCAGCGCGGGACCGTCAGTCCCTCGGTATTGCCGGTCGGTACCAAAATAAATTACCACCAACGACATCGAATACCGCATGCGCGCCAGTTTGTAATCCGTATATTTCTGCCGCACTGCTGCCGGCAGGAGTTTGTTATACGCGAAGGCGACCTCGCCATTACATACCACCGCATCCGCCGGAATCATCGTTCCGTCCGCCAACCGCACCCCGCTCGCCCTACCGCCCGCCGTCGTGATCTCGGCCACCTCGGTATTCAGCCGTAACTCGCCCCCCAGTTCACCAAACAACTGCGTCAGCCCTTGGATGACCGCGCCCGTCCCACCCATCGCAAACCACACGCCCCACTTCTTTTCCAGATAATGGATTAACGTATAAATGCTGGTGGTTTGAAATGGGTTACCGCCTACCAACAGCGGGTGGAACGACAATACTTGCCGCAGCTTGGGATGCTTAACAAACTGCGAAACAAAGCCATAGACTGTGCGATAGGACTCCAACTTCACCATCTCGGGGATAATTTTGATCATGTCCCACGGCGTGGAGAACGGCACATCAGCTAGCTTGGTGAAACCGACATCAAAGACACGCTCCGAACGCCGCACAAATTCTAGATAGCCTGCCACATCCTCCGGACTAAGCTGCTCGATCTGCTTGACCATCGCGTCCGTGTCGCCGGTATAATTATAGTGACTGCCATCATCGAAAAAAATACGATAAAAAGGATCGACCGGCACCATCTGCACATAATCTTCCGCGCGGCGACCGGCCCCCTCAAACAGCTCATTAATCAGCCACGGTGCCGTAATAACCGTCGGCCCACCGTCAAACTTAAAGCCATCTTGCTCATAGACATACGCCCTCCCCCCCGGCTTATCACGTTTCTCCACCAGCATCACATCATGTCCGCGCCGTTGCAGCCGTATCGCCGCCGCTAATCCTCCAAAACCCGATCCAATCACAACAATCCGCATCGTCCGAATCTCCTATACCGGGGCGGGGCAGCTATCTCATCCGGCGCTCCATATCATTATAGCTGTGTTCTCTCTATCGCTCAGCAAACTCTCAGCCGGCAATGTAGCGGTCCGGCGCGCTCCCTTGTATAATATGTTTTTACGATGCGATACATGGTATGCGTGATACGAGTTTAAATTCAACAGAAGAAGTGCGAGGCCTAGTGCGTGCCGGTCGCGCTGCAATTCGGACCGGCGATTATGACGCCGCTCGGGTTGCCTTTACCCAGGCTCTCGTCTATAACACGGACAACATCGAGGCCAAAGATGGCCTTGCCGATGCCCAACGCCGTCTGGGCTTGATTGCTATCGAGCAGCAGGCCGCTGTCGAGGAAGAGTTTTGTTACCGCCATCCCGATGTAGAGACCGGCCTGCATTGTGTCCAGTGCAACCGGCCGATCTGTGCCCGCTGCTCGTTTCCGGGGGCGGTTGGCCAGCTTTGTCCCGAGTGCCGCAAAGGCCGTCGCTCGGTCAACTACCAGGTCGACTGGCTGACGCTAGTCAAGGCAGGGGCCGCAGCGGTAGTCGCCGCCCTGATCGGCAGCTTTGTGATCGGCTTTATTCCCCTGATCTTCCTCTTCTTTTTAGGTTTCGCGATTGGCGAAGGTGTCCTCCGTGTCGTTGACTGGGCCACTCATAACAAACGTGGCCGCGCAATTCAGATGGTGGTTGCCTTGGGCTTGGCCGTTGGTGTAGGAATGTTCTATCTCTACCAGCACGGCCACGTCAATCTGATCAATACCCTCATCTTTCTTGTCATCAGCATCGGCACGGCAGTTGCTCGTTTACGCTGAATGCTTACTTAGGAGGCTTATCTAACATGAACTATATTCGCTCTGTCATCTTGGGGAGCGCACTCCTCATGGGCTTAGCAGCCTGTGCCGGCGCGCCGGATCAGCCTGCTAGCCAGTCTACATCGGGAGGGGCAACCACTCCTTCACAGTCCTCCACGACGTTAGTCCCGCGTGTACCGGCGGGCGCAGTCACAGCAGCGCCTGCCCAGAACACGGGCGGCACCGCCTATCCACTTCCACCCACGCCGCGTCCTGCTGCACCTGCGTCGGCTGCTTCAGCTTATCCGGGTGCGCAACCCACCCCGGCTCCGTATACTCCCTATCCCGGCGTAACTCCTACCAAGGGATACTAAGGTTGCGAGGGGCTGATGCGAATGGTATACTAGACAGTGCATTCCGACAGGCTGTCCGAAAAGTGGGGTTTCCCCACTTTTCTGTTTTGGTGGGTTATGAAAGGCGTTTGGGAGCGATGAAAAGCGATTTTTACGCAGCAATATCACAGATTGCCGCGGAACGCGGCATTCCACGTGAAGCCGTTCAGGCGGTAATCGAAGATGCGCTGAAAACAGCATACAAGCGCTATCTCGGCAATAATCCGCCGCCGGTTGAAGTCACCGTGAAGCTGGATCCTGTCAGTGGTGACGCCCGTGTCTTCGCTGAAAAACAGGTGGTGGATGATGTGCTCGATGATCGGCTAGAAATTGATATTGCTGATGCCAAGCGCATCCGCTCTGATGTGACGCTGGGTGAAACCGTGCTCGTTGAGTCGACGCCCCGTGATTTTGGCCGGATCGCTGCTCAGACCGCCAAACAGGTCGTGTTACAGCGCATCAAAGAAGTCGAGCGCGACCAAGTTTATGGCGAATACTTCGACCGTGAGGGCGAGATTATTACGGCGCGAGTCCAGCGCCATGCCAAAGGCAATGTCATACTGGAGCTTGGCCGGGCCGAAGCCATAATGCCGCCTAAGGAACAAAGCCCGAGCGACCGCTACTATCCCAATACCCCCCTAAAGGTCTATCTGGCTGAGATCAAGCGCGAAGACCGCGGTCCACGCTTGATCGTCTCGCGCTCACGCCCGGAGTTGATCACTCGGCTCTTCGAAATGGAAGTGCCTGAGATTTATAACGGTGCGGTCGAAATTAAAGGTATCGCGCGTGAGGCCGGTGTCCGCAGCAAAGTAGCTGTGCATGCCCGCCAAGAAGGCGTTGATCCGGTTGGGTCATGCGTCGGGATGCGCGGCACGCGCATTCAAAATATTGTCAACGAGCTTAATAACGAAAAGATTGATGTTGTCCAATGGTCTCCCAATCCGCGCATCTTTATTGCGAATGCGCTATCACCGGCGACTGCGGTCGAAGTCCAGTTGCATGACGATCAGACCTGCACGGTTATCGTGCCCGATAAACAGCAATCCTTAGCTATCGGTAAAGAAGGTCAGAATGTGCGTCTGGCAGCCAAGCTCACCGGCTGGCGCATCGATATCAAGAGTGCTTCGGATTTGCTAGACGAAGAGCGTGGCCTTGGCGAAGCCCGCTCGGTGGTCGATGCGGAAGCCATGGCCCAAGCTACAGCCTTACAACTGGCCGAGGTTGAGCATCGCCAAGTCAATGAGTTTGGCCTGATCGACTATAACAATATGCCCTTTGGTCCGCTGCCGAGCGAGTTGATCGGCCAGCAAGTTGAGCTACGCGCGGCTCAGGGTAAGCTCAATGTCTATCACGGTGGTCGCATGGTCGCGAGCTATATCCTGGATGATGACGTGATCTAAAGGATGTTGATACCATATACAACAGAATATGCTACTATTCACACCATAACATAACGTATGGTCTGAAACAGGTCGAAGGGTGGCAAAATCAGGGCAAACACGACCGCATAAGCACGTGCCGCAGCGCACGTGCATTGCTTGTCGCAGAGTGGATGCCAAGCGCGGACTGGTGCGGTTGGTACGGCTAGCCGCTGACCGGGTCGCCATCGACCCGACCGGGAAACGGGTGGGTCGTGGTGCATATATTTGTAATGACCGTAGCTGCTGGTCGGCTGCGTTGAAACGTAAAGCGATCGAGCGCGCGTTGCATATCACGGAGTTTGCGCCCGATGATCGGGCGATGTTAATCGCCTATCACTCAGCCTTGCCTGACGGCAGCCGTGACACAGAGCAACTGCCTGCGCATGTTGAGAGAGAAGATGGCGACAAAGAGGTCGTCACGCTGGAAGGGGGGAGTATCCCCCGTTCCTAACGAAAGGAGTTCGGCATGGGTGTGCCTATAAAACCACGTGATCCGGCTGGTGACGACGAAACAAATAACACGCGGGTTGTGCCGGGGCCGCGTCCTGGAACGCCTGCGCCGCAGCGCCCACCTCAGCAACCTAACCGCAACAGTGCGCCTCCACAAAATAATGGCGGCAACGGCTTCGGCGGCGGACAGCGTCCTGCAGGCAATACCGGTGGTGGACAACGGCCCGCGGCCAATAACTTCAGTGGCGGACAGCGTCCTGGAGGTAGCACTGGTGGTGGCCAGAATACTGGCGGCAATAACTTCAACGGTGGGCAGCGGCCAGGCAGCGCTCCTGGTGGCGGCCAGAACAGCGGCGGTAATAACTTCAGCGGCGGTCAGCGCCCGGGTGGCAGCAACTTCAGTGGTGGCCAGCGCCCGAGCGGTAGCAGCAACTTCAGCGGTGGTCAGCGCCCGAGTGGCGGCGGTGGTCAGCGCCCGGGCGGTGGCGGTCAGCGCGGCGGCTATCGCGGTGGTGGTGGCGGCGGCCCGCGTCCGCAGCAAGGCGGGATGCGCGGCGGCCCGAACAATCGAGGAGCCCAAGGCTCAGTTGTTCAACGCGGTGTGCCGGTTCGACCTCGTGGCCCTGTCGCACTACCATCAAGTATGACGATCCGCGAGCTCTCCGAGGCACTCGGCGTCGGCGCCTCGGACATTCTTAAACAGCTCATGAAGAACGGCATGATGGCCACGATCAACCAGCAGCTCGATTACGACACTGCCGCGTTGATGGCTTCCGAGTTCGACATCGAGACGACCGAGAGTGTACCCGAGTCGATGGCCGGACTGATTGATAATATCGACGAAGCACTGGCGACAGAAGAGGCTTCCGATCTCAAGCAGCGCCCGCCGGTCGTGACTATAATGGGCCACGTAGACCATGGCAAGACCAAGCTGTTAGATGCGATTCGCTCGACCCGCGTGGCCGAAGGTGAAGCCGGTGGCATCACCCAGCATATCGGCGCCTATCAGGTCGAAGTCCATGGGCGTAAAATCACCTTCTTGGACACGCCCGGCCACGAAGCCTTTACGGCCATGCGTGCCCGTGGTGCCCAAGTGACCGATATTGTGGTCTTGGTAGTTGCTGCCGACGACGGCGTGATGCCCCAGACCAAAGAAGCGATTGCGCACGTCAAGGCGGCTAATGTGCCCATGATCGTCGCTATCAACAAGGTCGATGCGGCTGGCTCTAATCCTGACCGGGTACGCCAGGAGCTCGCGCAGGCCGATGTGCTGGTCGAGCAGTACGGTGGTGATGTTCCCTCGGTTGAGGTCTCGGCCCGTCAAAAAACGAACATCGATGGCTTACTAGAAATCATTCTACTCATGGCCGATGTGGAAGAGCTTAAAGCCAATCCCAGCAAGCCTGCCATTGGAACGATCGTCGAGGCCAACCTCGATAAGAGCCGTGGCCCAACCGCCACGGTGCTGGTACAAAACGGTACCTTGCGCCTTGATGATATTGTGGTCGCCGGTGGCACCTACGGCAAAATCCGGGGCATGTTCAACGATGCCGGTAAACGCTTGCGCCATGCCGAGCCATCGACGCCGGTTGAAATCCTGGGCTTGAGCGAAGTGCCACGGGCCGGTGATATTCTGCAAGTACTAGATGATGTGACGATTGCCCGTGAAGTTGCGGCGCAGCGTAAGGGCCAGCGCCAAATGGAGCAAATGTCTTCGCAAATGAAGGCGCTAAGCCTCGAAGATTTGTTTGCTCGTATCCAAGCCGGTCAAGTCAAAGACCTGAATATCATCTTAAAAGCCGACGTGCAAGGGTCGATCGGGGCGATCGAGCATAGTCTGGGGCAGATCAATACCAAGCACACCGAGGTGCAGACCAAGATTATTCACACCGGGACCGGCGCGATCTCTGAGTCTGACGTCAGCCTCGCGACCGCCTCGAATGCGATTATCATTGGTTTCAACGCTCGCCCTGACCCGGCTGCCCGGCGGCTCGCCGATCAGAACGGCGTCGAAATTCGCTTCTATTCGATCATCTACCAGTTGCTGGAAGATCTCGAAAAGGCGATGGTCGGTATGCTGTCGCCCATCGAAAAAGAGGTCGTCGATGGCTTCGCCGAAGTGCGTACCGTCTTCAAGCTCCCGACCCGCGAGGTCGTAGCCGGACTGTACGTGACCGATGGCAAGATCATGCGTAACCTACAAGTTCGCGTCTTGCGCTCCGGCGTCGTGGTCCATGATGGTCGCATCGACTCGCTCAAGCGCTTCAAGGACGATGTCCGTGAAGTCCAGACCGGCTACGAATGCGGTCTCATGGTCGCGGGCTTCAACGACGTCCAAACCGGTGATACGATGGAATTCTACCACAAAGAGAAGGTCGAGCGCACTATTTAATGTGGGTCGTTACACCTAGCTCCCTGACCCCTCTTCTGCTCCGGCAGAAGAGGGGTTTTAACATTTTGTAGTATCATAGCGCGTATGAGTAAACGAACCGATCAGGTAGGCGACGAAATTCAACGTATTCTGGGCGAAGTCATTTTGAACGAGATGAAGGACCCACGCCTGGGTTTTGTCACCGTCACCGGTGTCACCATGACGCCCGACCTTCAGCGTGCCAACGTGCGCATCTCCATCATGGGCGATGCTGCCGAGCGTGATGCTGCCTTTCAAATTTTGGTACGGGCGCGCGGCTTTCTGCGCCACCGGGTTGGCGATGAACTCACGCTCCGGACGGTACCACAGCTCATCTTGCATCTCGATACCTCGCTCGATAACGCGCTGCGCATCGGTGAAGTCCTCCGCCAGGTCGAAGCTGAGCGGCAGGCCCATCCACCACAGCTCGATGACGTCACCGAATCCGAGCCGTAGCGTTTCCTCCGCCATCCAAGTGCAGTGTTGACAGATAAAGTTTCTCATCTGCCGGCTTTAGTTTGTGAAAGCTTCATTCTATGATCTATACGACCGTTGCCGACGCGGCCGCACCCTTGGCCCAAGTCATTGCCGGTAAGCACCATATCTTAGTGATCAGCCATGTCAATCCCGATGGTGATGCGATCGGCTCGGTTGTTGGCCTCGGTTTAGCGCTGGAACAGCAAGGCCATCAAACGACCTGGCTGGTGCCAACGCCCGTACCGGCCTTCGTCGCGCGCCTGCCTGGAGCCGACAGAGTTCAAAGCTATAGCCACGATCAACACTTATCCCCAACCATCGATCTGGTAATCCTGGTCGATACCGGCGATGTCCAGCGCATTGCTCGTATCTGGCAAGAACAACAGACCTATCTGCTTGCCCGTCCGATGCTCGTAATCGACCACCACGTCACCAATAGTGGTGAAGGACTCTGTAACCTCGTTGATCCATCGACTTCTTCAACCTGCGAACTCATTTACGGCTTGCTCCATGCCTGGGAGCTGGAGTTTACTCCGGTGCTTGCGACCGCGCTCTTGTTCGGCATCATGACTGATACCCAAAGCTTTCGTACCTCCAACACCACGCCCTCAGCCCTCCGCGCGGCTGCCGATCTCCTTGAGCATCACGCCGACCGCGAGGCTATCGTCCGCGATGTCTACCACAACACGCCCTTCACCTATGGCAAGCTGCTCGCCCTGGCCCTCGGCGCGATGCACCGATCGGGTGACATCGTCTGGACCTACGTCTCTCAAGAAATGCAACGCAACGCAGGCGCTGATGATGAAGCCGCGTCGGAGGTCACCGACTATCTTGCCGGTCTCGGCGAATTCAAGGCGAGTGCCTTGTTCAAAGAGCGCCGTGACGGCACGGTCAAGGTATCGTTCCGTAGTAACCCTCCCGTTGATGTGGCGGCGGTCGCCGTGCAATGGGGCGGTGGCGGCCATCGCCAGGCCGCCGGTTGTACGATCATGCTGCCCTACTCCCAAGCCGAGCCGCTCGTCATTGCGGTCCTTCTGCAAGCCGTTGAAGGCTCTCAGCCGTGAGTAAAGCCTCTGCGCAATCGGGCTTAATTGGCTTTCTGAACATCGACAAGCCCTCAGGAATGACGTCGCATGATGTTGTAGCCCAGGTACGCCGTCTGACCGGGCAAAAGCGTGTTGGCCACGGCGGCACGCTCGATCCGGCCGCGACGGGCGTCCTGCCCATCGGTCTGGGTGATGCTACTCGTCTGCTGGAATATCTGGTTGAGGGCAAAAAGTGTTACCGGGCAGTCATCCGCCTGGGCAGCAGCACCACCACCGATGATGCCGAAGGCGCAGTCATCGCGTCCGCGCCGGTTCCAAGCCTAACGACCCTCGATCTTGAAGCCGCCTTTGCACCATTCATTGGGGCGATTGCCCAAATCCCGCCTGCGTATTCGGCGATCCAGGTCGCCGGTCAGCGTATGTACGACCTAGCTCGCCAGGGCCAGCACCTTGAGTTGGCCCCGCGTACCGTCCAGATCGACCGCATTGCTCTGCTCGAGTGGTCTTCACCAGATCTGACCGTGCTCGTCACCTGCGGTAAAGGGACCTACATTCGTGCGTTGGCGCGTGATCTGGGCGCTGCCCTTGGCTGCGGTGCCCATCTTGCCGGCCTGCGGCGCACTGCTGTCGGACCGCTTGTCGTAGAGCAAGCTATATCACTAGACGCTCTCCGCGCTGATCCTAGCCTGCTACCTATGTATCTATTATCCCCCGCTGCTGCCATTGCCGATTGGCCCCACGCCGTCGTTAGTGGGCCAACGCTTCAGGCTATCCAACATGGCCATGCCGTCTCCCTGCCAGGGGTTGAGGGTAACCGCGCTTGCGCGTATGATAACAACGACACGCTGATTGCACTGTTATCACCGCTGGGTGATCTCTGGCAGCCATACAAAGTCTTGAGGTCGACATAATGCGCGTTTACTATGCGCTTGCGCAGCTTCATATAACCGTTCCTGCAGCCCTAACGATCGGCGTGTTCGATGGTGTTCATCGCGGTCATCAGTATTTGCTTGGCAAGGTCGTCGAGCGGGCCCGCAGTCTGGCCGGCGCGAGTGTCGCCTTGACCTTCGATCCGCATCCCGATATGGTCCTCCATCCTGATCGCCCGCATCGGTATGTGTGCGATATCGACCGGCGTATCGCGCTAATCGAACAGCTCGGTATCGATCACCTCGTCGTCTTGCCCTTCGATGCCACCTTTGCCCGCCTGACTGCGGAGCAGTTTATGGCCCAGCTCTGTGCTCATGTTCAGCTGCGTGAGTTATGGGTTGGCCATGACTTTCGGCTAGGCTACCGTGGTCTTGGCACGGTCGATCTTCTAACGTCCCTTGGTCACGAGTTAGACTATACTGTCCACGCGATCAACGCCGAGCTTATCGCTGGTCAACCGATCAGTTCAACCCTCATTCGCCAGTATCTTGATGCTGGCAATGTTGTCGCCGCTCACCACCTCCTTGGCCACCCCTTTATCATCCGCGGCCGCGTCGTTCACGGTGACCATCGCGGTCGCACCATCGGTTTCCCGACCGCCAATCTACAAACTCCACCCGAGCAGCTCTTGCCCGCTAACGGCGTCTACGCCTGCCGCGTCCAGATTGGCGGCGAGGGACATTGGCTCCCCGCCGTGACCAACGTCGGCGTTCGTCCCACCTTCGGCGTCCTTAACCGCACCGTCGAAGCCCACCTGCTCGACTGGGACGGCGATCTCTATGGCGAAATGCTCAACCTCCAATTCGTTGCCCACCTCCGTAGCGAGCAAAAGTTCAGCGGCATTGACGCCCTTGTCACCCAAATCCGCGCCGACGCCGCTCAAGCTGCGCAGCTGTTGCAGACCAATCCCACCTCAACCACCTGGCTGGGCTGATCTACTGACAGTCGGCTCCATCATAGGGAACATACCCGAAATCCAGGACTTCAACGTGTTATGGCTCCAGCGGCTCCCACTGCTTGAAACCATGGTGACGGTTAGCCAAGTACGTGTATACCGAGAATTGGACAAAGTGCAGAAGGAGTGCGGCTCAATGACTCTCCCTGATACCTTTAATCACGCGATCAATGCTTGGAAAGACGAACAGAACACGCCATGGTTTCGTCTCCGTTATACAACGATACGTACAAATCTTCTTCGTCACATAGGGGACAAACCCTTGCACATACTCGATGCTGGTGGTGGGAATGGCATCGAGGCATTGTCACTCGCAGCCTTAGGACATACCATCACGCTGGTCGATTTTTCCGCTGAAATGCTCACTGATGCACGACAACGTGCCGATGCCGCCGGACTTTCCGACCGCCTTATCGTCCATGAAGCAGATCTTGGCGGGCTGCCAAACCTCTTCCCTAACACTACCTTTGACGTTGTGCTATGTCATAACGTGCTGCAATACGTATCTGATCCCAAACCCATGCTTGCCAACATTGCCGCACTCGTACGCCCTGGCGGACTTCTATCAGTTGTCAGCCAGAATCGTTATGGGGAAACGTACCTCGCTGCCCTCCTCCAGAATGACCTTCATAAAGCACTCGCTCAGCTCGATGCAACCACCATCGAAACGACGCTATTCAAAGTGCCCGTCCACCGCTTCACAGGCGAGGAAATGATTATGCTCCTGAGTGATCTAGGCTGCCCGAGCGCTGATCAGTACGGTGTGCTCTGCGTCTGTGCGTATATCGCTAACAATGCCCTCAAGTACGACCTGAGCTTCTTCGCCGAACTTGAACGGCTTGAGCTTGCCCTGACTGCTCGTTATCCCTACTATCTCACCGCGCGCTTCTTCCAAGTCATAGCAAGCAAAACTATGGCTACATAACACCAAAGCTGAGCATTCTGCTGCCAGCGAGGGGTATAATTTCTCGAATAGGAGGTAGACCTGTGACAACACTGACACTTGAAATTGCGCCCGATCTATACCTCAAGCTCCAGCAGGAAGCCAACCGGGCCGGCCAATCTATCACAGCGGTTGCCGAAACACTGCTGCGTAATCAGGTCTCCGATACTCAATTCACCCGTAACGATGTGCCATCCCCTGCTGCACCGGGGGAGCGTGAACGGGCACGTAACGTATTACGGGCAGCGGGTCTACTCACTCAACTGGGTCCAGAAGAACAGCTGCTTGCTAATCAGTCTACGGCTACGCTCGAAGAGGTACAAGCGATTTGGGCGCGGGTTGGTGGTACTCCCTTGAGCGAAATCATCCTCGTCCCGTTATTGCCTTTCAGGGTCGGAGACCAGCCCCATCATGCGCGGCAAACTGGAAGATGAACAAATGAGAAGCTGATTATGGACTGCCCACCAGATCTGCACATTCGCTTGCTACAGGCCAATGATATCGAACCCATCGCCGCAGCCTTTACCGCCATTGGCTGGCACAAGCCTGCCTCCCAATACGAACGCTACCTCGCGGAGCAAACGGCAGCAAAGCGCGTCGTCCTAGTTGCCTTCATCGCTGACCACTTCGCGGGCTACGTAACGATCCACTGGCAGCCCGAATATCCGCCCTTCCGTGCTGCTAGCATACCGGAAATCCAAGACTTCAACGTGCTTCCCCAATACCAGCGACGGCACATCGGCACCGCCCTGCTCGACGAAGCCGAGTGTCGAGTTGCCCAGCGCTCCCCCGTCGTCGGTATCGGCGTCGGTCTGTATCCCGATTATGGACCGGCACAGCGCATGTACGTACTGCGCGGCTATATTCCTGATGGTCGTGGTATCGCCTATGACAACCGCATAGTGGAGCCAGGAGAGCAAGTGCGCGTAGATGATGATCTCGTGCTCTCCTTCACAAAACACCTGATTGTATGACACGGCAGCTTGTTACCACCGGCCTTAAATAATCTTGTCGTCCTTGCCGGCCAGCTGCCGAAATAGTTCCGTCTGGCCAACATGATACGACTCGTGGAAGTACAGAAAAAACGCCCGCTGCCCGATACTCGCCTTCCGCTCGCCGAATGTGCGCTCGCGCACGAGCTCAGCCTCATCCATCCGCCCTAACGCGCCCTCGATCCGCTCCTGTGAACGCTCAAGCCATTCGATCAGTTTGTCCAGCGGCAGCGTATCGGCACCTGCCTCCGTCAGCCGCTCCGAGCCACGTTTATAACGCACGCCATCTTCACCCATAGCTGGCGGCTCACCGAGTAGCTCCAACACATCGTCACGGCTAACGGCAATATGACCCAATACCCAATTTAAGCAGTTGCCATGAAAAGGAAGCTGCCGCAAACTGTCTTCGGTTGTCAACCCTTCTGTCTGCCTCTTCACGATCATAACATTACGAGCGAATGCTCCCACCAAGTCTTGTGCGTCGATCATAGGTTCCCCCACTTCATTTTTATGCTGAAATCCATCATTATAAATAGCTCCTGTGTGCTAATATTATGCTCTTGCCAAAGGCGTATGTCTATCACGACTATTTTATGCAACTACTAAACACCTAATTTAATCATCCGAAGTGGAATTTGGCTGGCGGCTCGATGAGCCCTACTGGAATCATGGCTATGGCACCGAGGCGGCCCAGGCCGTTTTGCCGTACGGCGTAGCGACATACCACTTTCCCTACATCTTCTCATGGCCCAGATAGACAACATTGGGTCCATCCGCATCATGCAGAAGATCGGCCTAGAATTCGAGCGCTTCGACATCGACAAGAGTTGTGGGCGCAAAATTGTCGTTTATTCAAAACACTACCGGTTGATCAGCTTACGAATCCGTCATAAAATAGGTACCATGGATCTTGAGCAAGCTGTAACGCTCTTCCGTCCGGTGGGGCAAAAGGAATGGGAACTCATCCAAGCAAGCGGTTGTAAACAGTTCCCGCCCCGTCTTTCGTTTCAGCCGATCTTCTATCCTGTCCTCAATGAAGAATATGCTTCACAAATTGCCCGTGACTGGAATACGAAAGATCCACAGTCTGGTTTTGTCGGCTACATAACCCGCTTCAAAGTCAAGGCAAGTTTCATTAGCAAGTATCCAGTTAAGATCGTCGGTGGTAGGCAGCATCAAGAATATTGGATTCCCGCAGAGGAGCTTGATGAGTTTAACCAAAATATTGTTGGCACGATCGACGTGATCAAAGAGTTTCGGGCACCGGGTAATGGCTAGCCCTCAACGCCATGCGACATAGCGACACATTTAATAGCCGGCTTCCCGCTGTGTTAGTATCATGTTCTACTGTCTCGTCTTCAAGGTAGAAGTGGTTGTGGTCATCCTCTACTTGGCCCGTGCTCGTAAGATCCACGGCCCTTGCGCTTTCCGCACATTCGTGCTATAATACACCCCATTCGATGTTCCGCTTCTTTGTACCAGCGGAAAAATCAAAAACCGTGATTTGTACCATGTACCAAAGTTGAACGTGAATGTACCAAAACT
>JBBRHB010000058.1:0-13484 GCA_038223355.1 Chloroflexales bacterium | reverse complement strand
CGTCGTTTGGCGGCGAGCTTGGGCCGGCAGATGGCGTAGCGACGACGGTCGCCGGGGTTGGGCTGGTGGATGGCGAGATACCACTAGGAGTAGTGTCGACCGAGATTGCTGCGGCTAATGGAGCGGGAGCCGGTAGTTGGCTAGCTGGTGGTAGTGGGGCGCTGCCCCAGCTTTCGCGGCCAAGTAGTCCCAGGAGTACGCGGTAAGGCTCGGGTAGTTCGGGATGCCACTCGAAACGGGCGCGCTCGAACCATTGGGTCAGGACCGTGTCGCCGGTTGCGTTGGTCTCCAGACGTGGCTCGGTCAGCGGGTAGCCGAAGAGCGCCAGCGACTCCCGCTCGCTCACGCCCGGATCGCCTAGCTCAAGGCCATGGCTGCGGTAGTAGCTCAGAAACCCCTCACTCGACGCTTGATCACAAACAGTATGATGAGTGGTGGCGACCCACCAGCAGCCAGCTTGGGGCGTCCCTACGGGTTCCGCGCGCCAGTTACGACCACGAGTGAGCAGGAGATCCTCACCTAGTCGTCCGAGCAATATGTCGTAGGGCGGTGCAAGTTCGGGATGATACTCGAGGCGATTACGCTCAAGCATCTGATCCTGAGCCTGCGCTCCATGCGTATTGGCGTCGAACATCGGAGTCGTTGGGTAGCCGAAAACCGGCACTCCACCGTTGCTAGCCCAATACTGCGCGAAACGTCCCTGTAGGCAGTCCCCAATGCTGGGGACCGCAGGAAAACAGCGTGTCGAACTGGGAGCCCCGTGTGCTGCTGGCGCGATAGTCAGGAGTGCGATTATTCCAAGTAGGGCACAGAGGCAGATGCGACGTGGCATACAATGCTCCTTTGGTGCCAGTATACCCGTCAAACCATGACGCGCTCGCTGGTGTAGGGTCCGGTCTACTAAGTGGTCTGTGGGCTATGGCTCAGTAACACCTATCATCTGAGTTGCGGCCCCACAGTACTGCTCAAGGAGGCGGCTTGCTAGCGCGATCGCAGCGCTCACCTTTCCTCTACCAAGCCCATGCCTACAAGGATGTCACGGGCTTGCTCATAGAGTGGCGCAGGAACGAGCACCGGTGTTTCGCCCCAGGCACCCAAAGACATACCATAGACTGCGCCCAGCGGATTACGGCGCAGCATGGCCGGAATGCCGGCCTCGTGTAACGCTTCTAGTGCCATCTCGGCTGCAACCGGGCCTTGAATAACCGCAACGACCACCGGCTGCTCCTGTTCAGCTTTGAAGGACGCAGACGCCGTAGCTGTCCGGGGAGTTCGCTCAGCCATCGAAGCTTTTGAACGTAGGGGTAAGTTGAGGAGGTCGTCCATAAATCGCGCCTTTAATAAACCTTAGCGGTCGAGGTATGCAATTCTTTATGGCCGAAAACGCGCCGCCAGTCGCGGCCCCAGCCGTTTTCCCATACCACCAACAGTTGTGCAGCGTTGAAGATCGACGAGTAGGTTCCTGAAATCAGGCCGATCATTAAGATCAAGACAAAATCACGAATCGTTCGTCCACCAAACAGGCTCAGGGCCAATAAGGTCAGGAGTGCTGTGAGTTGTGTGTTGATCGAACGAGCGAGCGTCTGGACGATCGACAGATTGACGATTTCCTCAAAACTTTGGTTGGTCCGGCGGTGGATCTGGTTCTCGCGTACGCGATCATAAACCACGATCGTGTCGTGGACCGAGAAGGAAATGACCGTTAGGAGCGCCGTCAAGAAGAGCGCATCGACTTCTAAGCCGAAGAGCTTGCCGAAGATCGAGGCTATCCCCAGGACCACCAGCACATCATGCAACATCGCCATGAGCGCCGTCACACCATAGCGTACCGGATGGGTCGCTTTGCGGAAGGCGATTGTCATATAGAGCAAAATCGCGGCACTTGCCGCAAGCACGGCCAAGATGGCTTGGTTTCGCGACTCGGACGATACGGTTGCGCCAACTGTATCTAGGCTAGCAATCGAGGCTTGGGGATATTTCGCCTGTAGAGCTTTAAGCAAGGGCCCGCGCTTGGTCTCGACATCTTTGACAACCGGCGTACGGACGCTGACCAGGACTTGTTTTTGAGCATTCGGTGGGCTTACTTGGACTGTGACATTGCCGGCAAAATTTTGGCTATTGAAGATGCGTTGCACATCCTCGGCTGCCGCCGGCTGTGTCTGATTCGGCAGCACTAGTTCCCAAGCGGTTCCACCGGTGAAGTCGATCCCGGCGCGCAAGCCAAACAGCACGAGCGAAATCAAGCCGGGAATAATAATCAGAAGCGACAGGCCAAAAAATAAGTAGCGCTTGTTAACGATGCTCAGCATATCAGACCTCACTCAAGGGTTGGGTTGTAGGGGTTGCGGGTTGTGAGCGCTCAATCGCAAAGAGCCACGGATCGCGGAATCTCCCCGTCGCGACGACGCTCCGCAAGAAGGTGCGCGTAATGACTACGGCAGTAAATAGACTCAGCAGAATACCGAGCGCTAGGGTGAGAGCAAAGCCCTTGATGATTGATACACCGAAGCTCGAACCGAAGTAGTACAGGATCAAACTGGTAATGAGCGTTGAGGCATTGGCATCCCGGATCGACGGCCAAGCGTGATCGAAGCCACGCTCTACGGCTGTAGCCAGCGGCAAGCCATGCCGTAATTCATCCTTAATGCGTGAAAAGATAAGCACATTGGCATCAACGGCAAGACCAATCGAGAGAATAAAGCCGGCGATACCCGCTAAAGTGAGCGTAATCGGAATAACGCGGTAGAGTGCGAACGAGATCAAGGTATAAATCAAGAGTGCTACGTCGGCCAAGAGCCCAGGCAAGCGGTAGTACACTAGCATAAAGATGGCGACTGCGAGCAACCCGACGATGCCGGCAATTTGCGAGCTGTTGATCGACGCGCTGCCCAATGTGGGACTCACGCTGCGGCTCGATTGCACATCGAAGCTGACGGGCAGCGAACCGTATTTCAAGACGTTATAAATTCCATCGCGGTCAGCCACACTGTTAGTCGTAATCTGCCCCGAGCCAGGCAAGGTGTCGCGAATCACGGCAACTGATTGGACCTTGTTGTCGAGCACAATCGCCATCGGTTTGCCGATGTTTTGTGATGAGAACTGCTGTAAGCTTGTTGCAGCAGTGCCATTGAACTTAAAAGCAACGTAGGGCGAGCCGGTTGTATCAACGCCAGTCTGGACCGAGGAGAGATCGAGCAATGAGCCATCGGCTACCACCGGCAAGATTGGGCCGGTCGTTAGCGTCTTCGATAGTGGCGCGGTTTGCGAGAGTGTAGCCGTGTTGGTTATTCCCGCGGTCGCAGGTGCCGGAACGCGAGGAGTGGGGCTGCCGCTGGTGCGTACGGTTTGCCCATTACTGACCTGATTTGTACCTGGATTAACGAATTCAAGCTTACCGGTGGAGCGAATCGTGGTGAGAGCCTGGCTGGCATCGGTGACATCGGGCAATTCGACAATAATGCGGTTATTGCCGGATGTTTGAACGACGGCCTCGGCTACCCCTAGGCCGTTGACACGTTGCTCAATGGTGTGGCGAGCTTGCTCCAGTTGATCGGATGTAATGTTTGGAGCGCTAGCCTGCAACAGGATTTGCGTGCCGCCGCGCAGATCAAGTCCCAGACGCGTATGCACATCTCGACCAAGCCACAGTTCGCTACGGTCGTTCGCATTCTTCGGATCATGCCGGGGCACGCCGTTAATCCATATGGCCAGTGCCGCGACCAGCACAACGACAATTAATAGGTTAATGTCTCGTGTACGCACGTGGTGGTGTTGCCTCCCATAAAGCCGATTGTGTCAATGACACTCTATATTTGTTGGACCAGTTGGACCAGAAGTTGGCACCAAAAAACATGGTGATCTGGTGAATTATAGGAGGAGCCTTGCGGACTGTCAAAGAACGGGGAATAATGTACCTATGGCGGCACACAATCTGATATAACGGAATATGCGTAGTACACAACGCTGAAACATAGATATGTTGTAGGGAGTACGTCATGCAATGGCTCGATGAAGTAATAGCGGCGTTGCGGAGGTTGTTGGGTGTTCGGGAGCCCGTGCTCGTTCCGGTCCCTGTGCGATCGCCCGTCGTTCGTCGGCGGCGGTAACGCTATGGGTAAGGTACTGCCAACATCTAGCCCCATGCTCATCTTGGTGCTATGTGAGACCGTGGTAGAATAACCGCAATCCGCCTCCTAACTCTGTCGCCTGATCAGCGTTGACCTGCCGGCTGGACCACGAGGAATAACACTGCTCCATGTTGAGGAATGCTTGATGAACGATATGAGCTTCGTCATGACCTTCGCTTTTATTGGTTGGCTTGCGTCCAGCTACGCAATTAAGCACTCGCGGTTGGTAGTGCGGTGGCAACGGCTCGTCATTGTGCCGCTCTGGTTTGCCTGGGTTGCCTTGGCGCTCGGTGGACCGATTTTCAATGGCAGTATTGCCTTGAATGACGCGTTAACCGGTGCCGCCGCCTGCACCGTTGGAATGATGAGCTTTTTATTCTTTAGCGCGCTACGTCGCAAGCGCCCATTGCAGTAGTATCGGTCGCCAGGCTGAGCGCTGAGCTGGCTGACATCCCTGGCATCTGCTCCGGGCAAGGATGATTAGTATGGCAAGTGGCGCGATCACAGTCATTGGCACCGGCAATTGGGGGACGACGCTGGCCGTGATGCTGGCACGTACCGGTCGTCCGGTTATACTATTGGCGCGTGACGAGGCCGTAGCTACTGACCTCCAGACGGCTCGCATGAATCGACAATACCTACCGGGCGTTGAGTTTCCACCTGCTCTACAGGTGGTGGGTGTACCACACCGCAGTCTACCCGCCGCTGTGCTTGTACTGCTGGCCGTGCCTTCGCAGACGATGCGTGCCAATGCCCTGGCCATTAGTCATCTCCTACCCGCCGATAGTGTAATCCTTTCCTGTGCGAAGGGGCTTGAGCGTGGCACGCTATTGCGTATGAGTGCTGTACTTCAGGCCGTGCTCCCTAGTGCCCTCAGTGGCCAAGTAGGTGTGCTGTCGGGTCCCAATATCGCGCACGAAATCGTGCTCGGGCAACCTGCTACCAGTGTTGTGGCAACGATAGAGCCTGCCGCTGCTCAGGTTGCGCAGGGGTTACTCAACATCCCTTTGTTTCGCGTCTATACGACCCATGATGTTATTGGCGTAGAGCTTGGCGGGGCACTTAAAAATATTATCGCGCTGGGTGCCGGCATCTGTGATGGCATGCAGACGGGGGATAATGCTAAAGCTGCCTTTATGACGCGGGGACTGGCCGAGATTTCGCGCCTAGGGGTGGCGATGGGGGCCAATCCGCTCACCTTTGCCGGTTTAGCCGGTTTGGGTGATCTCGTCGCTACCTGTGCCTCGCCGCATAGTCGCAACCGGCGTTTGGGTATGGCTTTGGCGCAGGGACAATCGCTCGCCACAGCTCAAGCCGGCCTAGGGCAGGTGGCGGAGGGGGTGACGACAGTGCAGGCGGCACGTGCATTGGCACGTACCTATAACGTCGAAATGCCGATTACAGAGCAGCTCTATAGCGTCTTGTTCGCCGGAAAAAATCCGCAGGCTGCGATCCGGGATTTGTTGCAGCGCGGCGTTAAACACGAGCTTGCATAGTCCAAAAGGAAGCATTGGTAAGCACAAGCATGACTGCACAACCTCAACTGGCGACCATTCCGACTATTCCCGGTTCGCGCTTTTTGGGCAATCTGTCTGATATACGAGCCGACAGGCTGGGCTTTTTTCTACGTCTTAGCCGGGAGTGCGGGCCAATAGCTCGTTTTCAGATCGGCAAGCGCACGGTGGTGGTGCTGAGCGCGGCAGAGTATGCCCATGCGGTCCTGGTTGAGCAGGCCGCTAACTTTGAGAAGACGATTATGGTCCGCGCTAACCTGGGCGCGTTGATTGGGAACGGCTTAGTGACCAGCGAAAATGAGTTTCATCGCCGTCAACGCAAGCTAGTCGCGCCCGCTTTCCAGCACCGGCGAATCGCAGCCTACGGCGAGATCATGGCGCGTTATACCGAAGAGCAGATTGCTTCCTGGCGGGATGGGAGCATGATCGATCTTGCACATGAAATGATGCGTCTCACCTTGCGGATTGTCGGCAAAACACTCTTTGATGCCGACGTGCTCCACGAGGCCGATGAGTTGGGGGAAGCGCTGACGACCGCACTGAAGTGGACCAACGAGCGCTTCGCTACCTTAGTACGTACGCCTGCAAGCTGGCCGACGAGAGGAAACCGGCGGTTTAGAGCTGCCCAAGCGCGCCTGGATGCCACCGTCTATCGTATGATTGAGGAGCGCCGCCGCAGTGGTGAGGATCGCGGCGATCTTCTTTCGATGTTGTTGGCTGCGCGTGACGAGGACGACGGCAGCTTCATGACCGATCAACAGGTGCGTGACGAGGCCATGACATTGTTTCTGGCCGGTCATGAGACTACCGCAAACGCGCTGGCCTGGACGCTCTACTCATTAAGTGCTGAGCCGACCGTCGTCGCGCGTCTGCAGGCCGAGGGGGCTGGGGTACTGGCCGGCCAGACACCAACATTTGAGCACTTGGCCCGGCTGCCGTATGCGCTGCAAGTCTTTAAGGAAGGCCTGCGCTTGTATCCGCCCGCGCCGATGATCAGCCGGCAAGCCCAGGCACCTTTTACGCTGGGTACTTACCACTTGCCAGCCGGTACGGTTGTCGTGATCAGCCCCTATGTCCTCCACCGGGAGCCGGCCTATTTCCCAGATCCTGAGCGCTTCGATCCCGAGCGCTGGACGGCGGCCAACGAGGCGCGCCTCCCGCGCCAAGCATATATGCCCTTTGGCGGTGGTCCGCGCATTTGTATCGGTAATCAGTTTGCAATGATGGAGGGCCAGCTCATTTTGGCAACCCTCATGCAGCGGCTCAATCTCCAACTGGTCCCGGGTCAGACGATTGTTCCCGAGGCGATCATTACGCTGCGACCGCGCGGCGCGATTCGCATGGTGGTTGCGCGGCATGGCACTGTCGGCGACGGAGCCGGCAGCGGGAGCATGACCGTGCCGGCTGCCGGCGCATGAAGCGACGGGCCGATCTTGCGCTCGTGCTAGTGACGCTGATCTGGGGTACGACCTTTACAGTTGTTCACACCGCAGTGGCGACCTTTCCACCGGTAGCCTTGATTTTCCTGCGTTTTGGGCTAGCCACGCTGGCGGTGGGGCCACTGCTCTGGCCGAGCCGCCGGACGCAGCGCTTGACGCGCCGTGGTGTGACGATTGGGCTCGGTTTAGGTGGCCTGTTGTTCCTCGGATTTGCCAGCCAGACGCTGGGTCTTGCGCTCACCTCACCGGCGCGGGCAGGCTTTATTACCGGGTTGAACGTCGTACTGGTTCCCATGTTTGCCTGGCTCTGGGGCGAACGACCGAGCTTACAGGCACTCCTAGGTGTGGGGTTGGCCAGTGTAGGCTTGGTGGTCTTGACCTGGGGCTGTGGCTGGGCCGCCTTTGGCTGTAGTCTCGGTGGGCAGGAAGGTGGGTGGCATTGGGGCGATACCTTGATCCTGCTGTGTGCGGCAGCCTTTGCCTTGCACATCGTGGCTGTGGGTCGGTGGGGTGGCGGCTTGCCGCTGGTCACGCTCAATGGTGTCCAGTTGGTCACGGTGGCCATGCTGGCGGGTGCTGCGACGTTGCTACTCCCCGCAGTGAACTGGAGGCAGCCGCAGGTGTGGTTAGCAGCCAGCTTCTTGGGCATTGTGGCGACCGCGTTGGTCTTTGGGCTGCAGCTCTGGGCACAGCGCATTGTCGACGCGGCGCGCACCGCACTGATCTTTGCGCTCGAGCCTATCTTTGCCGCTTTATTCGCTTGGTGGTGGCTCGGCGACCGGCCGACGGCGGCGGTATGGGTTGGTGGTGCGATGATGGTAGCCGGTATTCTGGCCAGCGAAGTGCCGCTGAGGCGTCCGCGCGTACAGCCTGTACCCGCCGGCTCACTCCCGGTCCTGGCATGTCGCTTGACGCTACCCCACTCCCCGCCTAGAATAGCCGAAACTTCCGTGAAGGGGAGCGACAGATGAAACGAATGACGACGTGGCTAATGGCGCTGGTCCTGACCAGCCTGCTAGCAGCCTGTGGTGGTACTTACACCACGACGCGCCAAATTGATTCGCTGGGAACAACGGCTGCGGGCACAACCATGGCGACAAGTGCTGCGACTGACGCGAGTACCGGGGCAGCCGCAACGATGGCGAGCAATGCGACGATGGCCGCGAGCGCGACAGCTATGGATACGACGACGGCAGCCTCGACCACGACATCCAGCGCTATGGTGACGGCCACGACGGCAATGAGCATGACTGGTACCACGAGCGCCATGACTAGCACGGCCATGACCGGCACCGCGACGGCCAACTTGACGCCGGTTGCCGACTTAAAAGGACGGGCTGTGCTGGTGGGCAGTGACACGACGTATCCGCCCTTCGAGTCGATCGACAAGACGACGAACAAGATCGTTGGCTTTGATCCAGACTTAATGGCCATGATCGGCCAGTTAATTAACATCAAGCCCGAATTCAAAACCGCAAACTTTGACACGATCTTCACGGCGCTAGCCGCCAAGCAGTATGACGCGGTCATGTCGGCCGTGACGATTACCGATGCGCGCAAAAAGCAAGTCGACTTTTCCGATCCCTATGTGACCATCGGCCAGCGCGTCGTCACGCTAAAGACCAATACTGCGATCAAGAGCTATACCGATCTTAAGACGAATAATTATAAGGTTGGGGTCCAGCGGGGCACGACCGGCGAAACGGCGGCTCTCGAAAAAGCGGGTGTCGCCGACGCCAACGTGAAGCGCTACGACGACATTGCAGCGGCCTTTGCCGATCTGAAAAACAATGCTATCGACGCGATTGTAGCCGACGGTCCAACGGTGGGTAACTATGGTGATCAGCCAACCTATAAAGACGTGGTCGCAGTAGTTGGCGATGCTTTTACTACTGAAGATTACGGTATCGCCGTACAAAAGGGCGATACGGAGTTACAAGGTGCCATTAATAAAGCATTGGCAGCTCTAAAGCAGGCCGGCAAGATCGATGAGTTGAAGAACACGTACAAGATCAAATAAGTTGGGACGAGGTCCCCGCCGGAGATACGGTTTGGGGCGAGCACACCACTCGCCCCTGCTTAACCCCAGAGTTTGGCTAGGAGCTCCTATGACTCCACGCGCAGGTGAACTCGCTCCCGCTTCCCCCGCCAACCGGTCTTTGACGATGCTCCGCCGTCTGCCCATCTGGCTCACCATTCTCGTGTTGGTCGGTCTCTTCATCCTCTACTCGATGCTCACCGGCGACTACCTATCTACGCTCAAATTCTTAGTCGTGGGCGTCCGCTTAACCGTTATATCCGCAGTCCTCAGCTATACCCTGGCGCTGGTGTTGGGCTTGATCATCGCGTTAGGCCGGGTTTCGCGTAATCTGATTGCCTATAATTTGGCGACCTTGTATGTCGAAATTATGCGCGGTGTGCCGCTGCTCGTTATCCTGCTGTATGCGCAGTTTGTGGTCGTGCCAGGGCTGTCGAACTGGTTGGATGCGAATCTGCATACGCGGTTACTATGGCAACGCAATGCGGCGATTGCCGGTATCATTGGCCTCGCACTGGGCTATGCCGCCTATCTGGCCGAGGTCTACCGGGCCGGCATCGAGTCCGTCGAGCGTGGGCAGATGGAAGCGGCACGTTCGCTAGGCATGAGCTATGGTCAAGCGATGCGTCATGTAATCCTGCCCCAGGCATTACGCCGCGTGTTGCCCGCCTTAGGCAATGATTTTATCGCGATCATGAAAGATACCTCGTTGCTGACCATCATCTCGGTCTCCGAGTTGACCTATTATGCGCGCCAAGAGGCGTCTCGGACCTTCCAATATTTTCGCACCTATAACGCTGCGGCTTTTTTGTATCTGACTATTACCCTGCTGTTGTCGCTTGGTGTGCGCTATATCGAACGGAGGACCAGCGGTGGACGACGCTAGTCTAGTAATCACAGTTAATGACATTTGCAAGCGCTTTGGCGCTTTGCAGGCACTTGATCATGTCAGTACGACGGTGAAGCGCGGCGAAGTGTTAATGATCATCGGCCCATCAGGGTCGGGCAAATCAACGCTGCTGCGCTGTATCAACCATCTTGAAGTGCCGGACAGTGGTACGGTGACCATCGATGACATTGAGGTCAGCGAGCGGCGGGGCAACATTAATCGGGTACGGGCCGACGTTGGCATGGTCTTTCAGCGCTTCGAGTTGTTTCCACATTTGACGGTGCTCGACAATATCTGCTTGGCGCAACAGCAGGTGCGCCGTCGCCCTCGCGCCGAAGCCGAAGAGCGTGCTACCGCCCTGCTTGAAAAGGTTGGTATTCCCGAGAAACGCTTGAGTTATCCTACCCAACTGTCTGGCGGCCAGCAACAGCGTGTCGCCATTGCGCGGGCCCTGGCGATGCAGCCGAAGGTGATGCTCTTCGACGAACCGACCTCGGCGCTCGACCCCGAGATGATCAAGGAAGTGCTCGACGTGATGCTTGATCTGGCACATGAAGGCATGACCATGGTCATCGTCTCGCACGAGATGGGCTTCGCGCGCAATGCTGCCAATCGGGTGATGTTCATGGACGGCGGCAAAGTTGTCGAGGAGGGAGTGCCCGACCAGGTGTTTAGCAATCCACAGCATGACAGGACAAAGCTGTTTCTGTCGCGCATCCTGCACTGAGCCACCTCCGCTCTCCGTATCATCAACTCCTAACCACTGCTTAATACTTGCTTCAACACGTGTTAACATAGCATTAAGAGCTTGGGGGTATGCTGGCCTCCGCATAGATATTGTTGGAAGATTGTTGAATGAGTATAAAAGTTATTGCTGCGAAAAGGAAATCGCAGTGGCGTGACTTTGGTTGGCCGTTACTTTATATGTCTCCTGCGCTTTTTTTCCTCGTTGCCTTTACGTATATTCCTTTTCTGCGCTCGGTCTGGCTGAGTTTGTTTGTGACGACCCCACAAGGTGCGACGGCTCGATTTAATGGTATTAGCTATTACAGCCGGATATTCAATCTTGATGGTAGCGGTCGGACTGAATATCTTAAAAGCATTCTGACCACAATCTACTTCGCGCTGCTGGTGGTGCCGCTGGCAATTGCCTTTGCGCTAGGCCTAGCACAGCTTGCCACACTTAAGGTGAAAGCGATCGGGTTTTTCCGAACGATTTTTACCAGCAGTATCGCGATCTCGGTCGCAAGTGCGAGCGTGATCTGGGCACTCATTTACAGCCCGACCACCAGGGCAACGCAGTGGATCATTGAACTGCTTCGGCTCAACTCCGATTCGCTGCTGCAACACTCGGGAACCGCGTTGTTGGCAGTGGCATTTATGACGACCTGGACCGCGCTGGGGTTCAATTTTATTGTCACCTTGGCAGGGATTCAGGCGATCCCGCAGGAGCTTTATGAGAGTGCCCGGCTGGATGGGGCGAGTGGCTGGAAAGCATTCAGATTCCTCACGTTGCCGCTCCTGACGCCGACGCTCTTGTTTCTTATTGTGATCAACACGATTCAATGTTTCCAGGCATTTACGCAATTCAACGTGCTGATCGGGAATGAAGGTCCGGATGGCTCGACGAATGTCTTTGTTTATTCGATCTTTACGGCATTTTGGAAGGATAACCGGTATGGTTTCGCCTCGGCGATGTCGGTCGTGTTGTTTCTGGTTTTAGCGGCGATGACATTTATTCAATTCCGGGTGCTGGATCGGCGAGTCCATTATCAATGAGCGCTAGTACGGCACCAACACTTCACCAAATTGACCCGCCCAGATGGGGTGTAGGCGCGTTGGTGCGAAGTACTCTGTTGTATGGCTTACTTGGACTGGTTGCGCTGCTGGTCGTTTTGCCGCTGTTGTTCGCCTTCTCGCTGGCTTTGCAGGGGCCAACCTTATCGCCACAGCTCTTGCCAGATTTTGGTCGGCTCGACTGGAGTTCGTTTGGGCAGGTTTTTAGGGAGGAGCCAAACCTAGGGCGCTGGATCGTGAATTCCTTTGTAGTATCGTTGGCCGTTACGCTGGGGCAGTTGGTAACGTCGGCCCTGGCAGCGTATGCCCTGGCGATTATGAAGTTTCGAGGCAAGATCATTTTCTTTTTCTTCTTTCTCGGTACGCTGATGATTCCCTGGGAGTCCACGATTATCCCAAATTATCTGACTGTTACGCGGCTGGGCTGGAAAGATAGCTACCAAGGCTTAATTGCGCCGTTCCTGGCGAGCGGCTTTGGTATCTTCTTGCTCCGACAATATTTTCTGACGATCCCATACGATCTGTATGAAGCGGCTGCCTTGGACGGGTGTGGGTATGGCCGTTTTCTTTGGTCGGTGCTCGTACCGCTGTCTCGCCCGGCACTGGCAACCCTAGCGGTGTACACCTTTCTCAACACGTGGAACCAGTATTACTGGCCGTTGCTCGTTATCGATAGTCCGCAGTGGCGGACCACCCAGATTGGCATTACCGCGTTCAGGTCATCCGAGATTACGGTGTATAACCTCCAGATGGCCAGTACGATCATTGTTATGCTGCCAACCCTGATCCTGCTAGTACTCGGGCAGCGCCAGTTGGTGCGCGGACTGACTGAAGGGGCCTTGAAGGGCTAAGCAGTTACAGGATGTATTCGTGAACAGTTTTCTTTATATGAGAGGAGCGTGGAGCTTGAAGCAAATCAAAACGCCAAGGCAGATTAGTCTGCTTCTTTTGTTCAGTTTGTTGACCGCTTTGCTGGGAGCATGTGGTGGCAGTACTGCGACGACTTCGACGAGTTCCACTGTAGCAGCTAACCCATCAACGGCAGACAACGCGCCCGCTACGAGCGTGGCTACGATGAGCGCGCCGCCTACGGCGATGGCTGCGACAAGTGCGGCCGCTACGAACATGTCTGCTACCAGCGCGTCCGCGCCGACGACCAGTGCTACCAGCAAACCAGCGCCGACCATTACCCCGGTACAGCCAATCGCGCAGCCGGCGGGGTCAACCAAGCTCACATTCTGGTATGGCCTGACAGGGGCGAACGGTAACGTCGTTCGTACCTTGGTTAACAAATACAATACCTCGCAGAGCAAGTATTATGTTGAAGCCATCCAACAGCCCGACTACGATGCCACCATCACGAAATTCAATACCAGCCTGGCTGGTGGCGACCTTCCGAATGTGGTACAGATCTACGACATTGGTACCCAGCGGATGATCGACACCAAACGCATTGTGCCGGTTCAGAACTTTATCGATCAAGAAAAGCTGACACTGGTCAACGATCTGGAGCCGGCCGTGGCGCGCTATTATACGATCGGCGGCAAGTTGTACTCGATGCCGTTCAACAGCTCCGCTCCCGTGATGTATTTTGACCGCAATGCCTTCAAAGAGGTCGGGCTTGATCCCAACAAGAAGATTTGGACGTATGACGAGTTACTAGACGCGGCCAAGAAACTA
>JBBRHB010000057.1:0-13520 GCA_038223355.1 Chloroflexales bacterium | reverse complement strand
TGCACGTCGGCATCCAGAAAGCCGTAGCCATAGCGATCATTGCCTTCCCAGCTAATGGTCGGTACACCATCGCTGATCAGGATGATCACCGGCTTGTTCGTCCCGTTTGTTTCACCGCTCAATTGAGCAGCGCCGAGACGTAGACCTTGGGCCGAAGGCGTGCCACCATACGCGGTCAGGCCAGCAAGGGCGTTGGTTACGAACGATGGACCATCCAACGCTTGGGTCTCCTTGACAACTGTTCCAAACGTGGGTGGAAACCCATTTCCCTTGGTTGCACCATAGAACGTGACTAACGCGGCTCGGCTGCCGTTGTTGAAGCCCGAGAGGATCGCGTTGGTCTGGCTGATGGCCTGTTTGGCGGCATCCAGCTTCGTGCCCGAGCCCGGATAGGCGTCGCCCATGCTGCCCGAGATATCGAGCACGTAAAAGACGTCTAGTGCCTGCGGTAAACAAGCCGTTGGTGTTGGCATCGGCGTGTTGGTGGCCGTCGGTGAAGGTGTGTCAGTGGCCGTCGCCGTATTCGTGGCCGTGGGCACCGGCGTGTTGGTCGCGGTATTCGTCGCGGTTGCGGTGTTCGTGGCCGTATTGGTTGGTGTAGGTACCGGCGTATTGGTCGCCGTGTTGGTAGCCGTTGCCGTATTGGTCGGCGTATTCGTGGCCGTTGGTACCGGTGTATTGGTCGGCGTATTCGTGGCCGTTGGCACCGATGTATTGGTATTCGTGGGTAACGGCGTATTCGTGGCCGTTGGTACCTGCGTATTGGTCGCCGTGTTCGTGGCTGTCGGCACTGGTGTACTGGTGTTAGTCGGTAGTGCCGTATTCGTGGCCGTTGGCACCCGGGTGTTGGTCGCCGTGCTGGACGGCGTTGGTGGACTCACGGTGTTCGTTGGCACTAACGTAGGAGTAGAAGTGCCGGTCGCCGCTGCTGTAGCAACCCGCGTCGCAGTATTCGTGGGGATGGCAGAAGGCGTGACACAGACATTCCCGCCAAGATTGGCATCTAGCAGCCTGGGACCATATCCGGTATCAGTTGCGAAAGATTGGATGGGTGTGCCGCGGAAGAGGTCGACCTGATATTCACAGGGTGGTAGATTTACGTAGAGGTCAACCGTTTGGCCAGGGGCAAGCGTTGCCGTCGAGCTATCAAATATCACCTGAGTGGTAAGGTTGATGCCAGGACCGGTACGCGTGTAGGAGGCGATCCCAACGGGATACGAGCAGCTGCGCGAGCTGTTTGTGACCGTTCCGTGAGAGGGGGTAATCAATCGTCCTTGCACATCCGCTTGATCATCACAGATAGGGGTCTTGGTGGCGGTGGCGGTGGCGGGAATGGCGGTCTTGGTCGCGGTCGGAGCCACTGGTCTTGTGGCCGTCGCGGTCGGGGTTTGGGTACAATAGTTGGTCCCGCCAAGTTGCTCGTAGGCGAGCTTCCGCGTGTCATAGCGCTGCCCATTCAACGATTGCAGCACCGGCCCATAAAATAGGTCCACTTGTGTTGCACACGGCGGGAGCTTTACACTCATAGTTATCGTTTGGTGCGGCCCGACCGTAGTCGATGCGCTATCAAAGATCAGTTGGTTATCGATCACCTCATCGAACTTGCGGTAGGAGGCCATACCAACCAGATATGAGCAGCTCGCCGAATGGTTGACGACTTGACCCTGGCTATTCGATAGGAACGAGCCGCTTGTGTCAGCCTCCGGATCGCAGACAACGGGCAGCGGCGTGGGCGTCGCTGCGCCGGCCGGATAGATTTCGAGATAGTTGATGCGCGTCATCATCTCGCCGGCGCTTCCTTGATTCACCGTTAGTTTTCCGTCGCTGACGGTCACCGGCAGCGTCTTGGTGGCGAATTGGTTAAGATTCAGGGAAAACGCATTCCAAAAGTTGACATTTTCAACGTTAAGCGTGTAGGTGCTACTATAGCTGGGGTCACCGATCGACACGAAGACGTTATAGCTCCCGTTCGGCACGGCGATTTGCCAACTACCACCGGCATGGAAATGCGATATTGTATCGAGGCGTTGGTCGGCGTTGACAGCGCGCTCACGTACCATATCGGTATGGCTAACATTCCAGCCATACTGGTAGCCGTTGCCGCGATTGCCGTACGTATTGCCCCCGTCGACCAGATAACCGGCCGGTATGGCGCTGGTGGATGGTTGAAAATTGATGCGGATCACGCTCGCACTGGCCGAAGAGACTGCCGGTTGGAAGCTCAACATGCCGAGCGATACGATCAACATCACCATTAAAAATGATAGATGCCCATAAAAGCGTTTCACAAAGCCATCCTTGATAATGAAGCGAGTAGATTGATAGGACGACTGAACATTACTCATGAACCAATCGTTACTTCGTTCGATATACGCCCGTGGCGCTAAAGCGGAGGAGCTGTGCTCCTCAGTGCCAGTCTTGAGCCTTCCTGACTCATCGATAAGTACACCTCCTTTGCGGCATAGCGGAATCGGTGGTCCCGGTGCCTGCCGGAATGTTCTACACTAAATAATGCCGCAAGCGCCTTATTTCGGATATGTACCACAGTCCTGCTTGCGCCTTGTACTGGCCGCCGGTGCACAGCTCGGCGCAGGACTACTCCCCTTCAGGACTAAGGAACTAGAGCAACCTTGCACGTACTTTGGCTATGCCAAATCTATATAAAAAGCCCACCCTGACTTCCACGACGAAGCCAGGGTGGGCTTGGCTTACTGACACAAGCAGCTATCTGCTTGCGGGCCGGGGAGCTAACGTTACTGAATACCGGCCGTATCGGCCGGGCTACAGGAAACCGGACTGCTGTTCAGTACCGGCCCCAGATACTGGAAGGTCGGGTTATTGTTGTTCATCAGTTTGAAACTACCGAGTTGCTGGATTTGCAGCCAGCCGTTCGCACCGTTACCACCACCGGTCGAGGTCATCGGCAAGATCATGGTATCACCGGCAGTCATGTGATTTGTGAAGTTCGAGCCATTAAGGACCGAGGACTTCACGCCCGGATAGACGCTTACATAATCATACGGCTCGATCTTATTATTCTGCTGTGTTGCGGCAGTATAGGGAGCGACCGGGGCATTGGCACCTTGGGGCGAGTCCTCGAGATAGCAATTATCACCGCCGCCACAACTAGAGCCTTGATGGAAGCTGCCGGGCGCAGCCATCTGGGCGTCTAGCGTACTGGCTGAGTTCGAGCCATTACTATTGAAGTGCCAGTAGCCAACATGCACTCCCGGCGAGCCATTCTTGCCGTTGCCAGTGCCAAAGCCCCAAATGCTGCCGACGGTCCAGACCGCACTGTTCGCCGGCGAGATTACCGGCCCGGTGTGAGTTGTCGTGTTCCAGGTGGCCGGATTATACTGCGTGTTGGCGGAGGTGTCGGCCGACAGATCGTAGGGTACTGAAATCGGGTAGACATTGGTGCTGGCGGCATTACAGGCAAAGCCGACGGCGTGGGCCGGCAAATTCGGGCGCCCGATCACCTTCGCAAAATAGGAGTCGACGGTTGCGGTCGCTTTGACAGAAACATTCACAATGCCATTTGGCGGTGCTGCACTGCCTGTCTGGGTGCTAATGTCCTTAGACATCATCTGCCCAGGATGGCTTATATCGGGCACGATATAAAACGCTTGCCAGGAATAATGCTGAGTATCGCTGAGCAGGAAGCCGTGCCCTTGCATGGCTGCTTTAATGCTGCCCAGTACTGCGCTGTTCGTTGTGTTGTCTTGAACCGCCAGCATGCCAACTACTGCGGCTGCATCAACTCCCGACTGGACACGGCGCTGCTGCCCATAGGCGTTTCCGACATCGACTGCTAAACCCACGAAGCCGATTAGCACGACGATCATAAAAGCAATAACCACGATGCTTTGACCAGGGGCCCGATTGGTGAAAAACTTGCGGATAGTAAAAAACCGATGCATGGTGGACCTTCCTTTGTACGTACTACTACGATGAAAACGCTGCCTTACCGGCTGATCGGCGCGACGGCATAGGCATTGATGACAACTTTACTGTGACCGATCGCAGGTGCTAGACCGAAGAAGGGCTTGTAATAGCCCTGGGTACGAACCAGAATATAGCAATGGGGAAAGCTGCCAACGCTCGTGTCGATTACCGGTCGCGTCGCGCAGCCAGGGCTGGCCGTGACCGTCCGCATATTGGCCCCTGGCGCGAGGACCGTTTCGTTGACCTCAAGAATCTGGATCATCGGCGCGGCGGTGTTGGTTTGGAAGCAGGCCGCGTTACACAGGTCGCCGGCGACATCGTCCAGACCATTCGCATTCAAATCGCGCAAGCTCCCGACCGGCTTTGAGGCGCCATCATCTTCGCCGGCCGACAGGCGAAAGCGGTTGATTGCATTGTTATTGGCCACGGCGATCTGGTTACAGCCTCCTGTACAGCTATCTTTCGCATTCTCTCCCAAGAACGCCGCCGCCTCCGTAGCTGCACCTTCTAGCGCTTGGTAGAACTTGAAGGCCAGCGCTAGGTCAATCGCCGCCGATGCTAGAAAGAAAATAAAGGTTATCGACAAGGCCAACTCGACCATTGCTTGGCCCCGGGGGCGGCGGGATACGGTACGACGTATTCGATGTAACACAGCTTTTTCCTTATCCCACGCTAACTAACAATATGCGGAATCAACATTTGTAATCGATCGGCGCGAAATTGATATACGGGTAAACGTCCCGTTGCCACCCGGGCGGTAGAGTGGTCCGATCGGCGTTAGCCATTGACCGGTGTAGGTGACTTTGACCTGAATAACAGTCCCAATCGTTTGGGTCGGCGTCGTGGGATAGATGCCTGGGCTTACATTGGTCGTCGCGTCAGGGTAGCTGATGGCGACGGTGAATTTATTAATATTCAATGGCAAAATGTTGGCCGTTACCTCTGTCCCAACAGCTATAGTGCAGTTGTCGTGGGCGGCCAGTGCCTGCGCCGGGCTAGGCGGTAATGTTGCTGCTTTCTCACCACCCCGCCGTGCTGCATTCTCAACTGTGGCATACACGAAGACGTAGTAACTAAAATCCATAATGCCAAACATAATTGCAATCAAAACTGGCAGAAGCAAGGCCATTTCGACCATTGATTGTCCACGCCGCATTCGCCGTTTCACAGGAGCCTCCACTGCGTTTTCGCTTTCTCTGGGTATGTATGACAGTATAGAGAGGCGCGGGGGGCACAACAATAGCCTAATAGTCCCGGGTTTTAAGCAAAGCGCGATCCTGAGCGTCGGGCGCTCGTAATATTCTTGTGGCGCGTCTGGCGCATGGTGTCGCACTCCTTTATCCCGGCGCGAGGCCGAGTACTTCAAAAGGCGCGGTGTGAGAGGTGTTAGTAACGAAAAAAGAAACCGCCCTGGCGCTCGGCCAGGACGGTGCACTGATGGGAGTGCGGCAAAGGGGTTGCTTATCCACTACATGCGTCGCCTGCCCCCCAACACTGGCTCCTAGTGACTACACGCGCTACTCTGGATAGCAGTTTGCAGGGCCGTTTGCAAATTCGCCGTGCTATCAGGATTGGCGAACACTCCTCCTCCTTGTGCTGCCGTGTAGCGCAGAACCGAGTCGTTGAAAATGCCGCCTTGTTGGCTTTGAACAGCGATCGCGTGGATGGTCACATTCGGCACGATGCTCTTGGTATATTGCACGGCATCCATCAGGGTAGCCAATGGTTCGCCGGCGTTCATGTTGTACTGTGAATAAAAGGCACCCGAAGCACGCACATCGGCAATCGAGCGGTAGCCACCAGCGCCGTCGGTCACATTGACCGCTTGCACGTCGGCATCCAGAAAGCCGTAGCCATAGCGATCATTGCCTTCCCAGCTAATTGTCGGTACACCATCACTGATCAGGATGATCACCGGCTTGTTCGTCCCGTTGGTTTCACCGCTCAATTGAGCAGCGCCGAGACGTAGCCCTTGAGCCGAAGGCGTGCCACCATACGCTGTCAGGCTGGCTAGGGCGTTGGTTACAAATGATGGATCATCCAACGCTTGGGTCTCCTTGACAACTGTTCCAAACGTGGGTGGAAACCCATTTCCCTTGGTTGCGCCATAGAACGTGACTAACGCGGCTCGGCTGCCGTTGTTGAAGCCCGAGAGGATCGCGTTGGTCTGGCTGATGGCCTGCTTGGCGGCATCTAGCTTTGTACCCGAGCCCGGATAGGCATCGCCCATACTGCCCGAGATATCGAGCACATAAAAGACGTCCAGTCCTTGCGGGACGCACGCAGTAGGGGTAGGCTGCGACGTATTAGTGGCGGTGGGCACCGGTGTGTTGGTCGCCGTTGCCGTATTAGTGGCCGTCGGCACCGGCGTGTTGGTGGCCGTGGCGGTGTTGGTGCTGGTTGGCACCGGTATGTTGGTGGCCGTGGCAGTATTGGTGCTGGTTGGTACCGGTGTGTTGGTGGCAGTACTCGTCGCGGTTGCGGTTTTAGTTGCGGTGTTCGTCGGCGAAGGCACCGCCGTCTTGGTGGCAGTACTCGTCGCAGTTGCGGTTTTGGTTGCGGTGTTCGTCGGCGAAGGCACCGCCGTCTTGGTGGCAGTACTCGTCGCTGTCGCGGTATTCGTCGCCGTGGGCACCGGGGCGCTGGTACCGGCCGTGGTCGGAGTGCAGTAGTTGGTCCCGCCAAGTTGCGCATAGGCAAGCTTCCGCGTGTCATAGCGCTGCCCATTCAACGATTGCAGTACCGGCCCATAAAACAGGTCCACTTGCGTTGCGCACGACGGGAGCTTCACCGTCATCGTCACCGTTTGGTGCGGCCCGACCGTGGTCGATGTGCTATCAAAGATCAGTTGGTTATCGATCACCTCATCGAATTTGCGGTAGGAGGCTAGGCCGACCTGGTAGGATCAGCTCGCTGAGTGGTTGACGACCTGGCCCTGACTGTTCGAGACCAGGCTTCCGCTGGTGTCGACCTCGGGATCGCAGACAACGGGCAGCGGCGTGGGCGTGGGCGCGCCGGCCGGGTAGATTTCGAGATAGTTGATGCGCGTCATCATCTCGCCTGCGGTCCCCTGATTGACCGTCAGGTTACCATCGCTAACGGTCACCGGCAGCGTCTTGGTAGCGAATTGGTTCGTATTCAGGTTCAGCGCATTCCAAAAGTTGACATTTTCAACGTTAATCGTGTGGCTGCTACTATAGCTAGGGTCGCCGATCGACACGAAGACGTTATAGCTCCCGTTCGGCACGGCGATTTGCCAGCTACCACCGGCATGGAAATGCGATATTGTATCGAGGCGTTGGTCGGCATTGACAGCGCGCTGGCGTACCATATCGGTATGGTTCACATTCCAGCCATACTGGTAGCCGTTGCCGCGATTGCCGTAGACGGTGCCCGAGTCAACGAGGTAGCCTGCCGGGACGGAACTGGTCGCCGGTTGAAAGTTGATGCGGATAATACTCGCACTGGCCGATGAAACGGCCGGCTGAAGTCCGGTGAGGCCGAACACTGCCAGGAGCAGCAGCATGAGGAATGAGACCGATGTTTGAACGGATTTCATAAAGCCATCCTTTGACGAAGACGTAATCAGAGTGATAGGAAGTGCTCTCTACTAAAGAGCATATAGCCGCTCCCTTACCGGCCAGCTAACGAACCAAAAGACCCGGGCAATGGCGTACTTCGTGAACTAGCCGTTGAGATGGCTCACGAGCTGAGGCACGCGGTATGGTCGAACCACCGCAAGAGATTGCATGAGCTTCAGGATCGATTAGTGAGCGGTCTTAGGGTAAGCGGGCAGCCGCATAAAAGCGCACTCCGAGCGAGCGCTCGTCGAGCGATCGTGGTGTGCCGGGGTCGGGCTGCGTCTCTTTGGGCACCCACGCTAGGGTATCGAGACGAATTAGCCATGGTTGGTTGGCCAGGGCTGGCGGAACCTGCCAATGAATGCTCTGGCGTTCATGGCCAACTTGTTGGCAGCCGAGCGCCTGCCAGGCTGGATCGGCCGCACCGGCGGTGTCGGGCGCGACGAAGACACACGCGCGCGCGGGGCCAAGTGCGACCGGACGTGGACCACTTGCCACATCGAGCACCAGCTGCGTAGCGCTAGCCGCGCGGGGCAAGGCTACTTCGGCGCTGCCCGCCGTCCAGGCCACCGGATCGCCCTCGCCCAACTCGGCCCGATACATGCCATTGCGTTGCCAAGCCGTGTCGAGTGGTGTGATGCGTGTCGGCAGTTCGGCCTGGGCGACCGGGACGACACGATAAAGCCGCATCGTCAGCGTTTGGGGAGCTGCCGGTGCCGAGGGCTTATGATCGCGCGGCTGTTCATACTCAACAAAGCGCCAGCTCCAGTCCGTGGCCGGCTGCACCCCCCAACCCGGCAGATTCAAATCGCCGCTGTTCGCTCCCAGCAAGAGATACACCGCGCGCCCCTCGCCTTGCCAGCGTGCGACTTGGCCGGCCATCGCGGGTCCATAGCTGCCCGCGTTCGTGCCTTTCCAAGTCAAGGCATTGCGGTTGTACAAATAGGTCAGCGGTGCCGCCGGAATATCCGCCAGATCACGATCCTCGTGCGCGACCCGCACCAGCAGCACATCCTGAGGCCGCAAGCGTTCGGCCAGGGCTGCGAACTGAGGAAACGATCCGCCATATTCAGTATGCGCATACACACTACGCCCGGTCCACGCAAAAAAACCTAGCAGCAGTAGCGCCAAGCCGAGCGCCAGCGGTCGCAAGAAGCGCCGGAGTGCGGGTCGCCATGAGCGCCCGAACAAGCCATATGCTATTGCCAACATGCAGCCCGGAAACACAATCGGCACATCGCGGCGCAGAATATAGATATAGGTCTGGTCAGAGGTACCGTAGCTTAACCGGACGAAAAAGATCGTATACAGCGTCGCGGTCACGAGCAACAGCCATGAACAGCGGTCGAGGCCGTGCCACCACCAGCGCAGTGCCCCCCAGATGGCCAGTACAATCCCCAGCGGCGAAAGATACCAACCAATCCGTACCAAGTTTGCCTGTGCCAGACCCACGACCGACGAGGCGGTGTAGCCCGGTGGCACGGCGATAGGTGCACCTGTATAGCCCAGGAGCAGCAACCAGTTCGCCGGGGCAAAGGGTGCCTGCAGGAGTGCTGCTGTGATGATATGCGGTCGCACGAGGTAGGCGTAGGCTGCCATTAGCCCCAGTAGCACCACCCACGTTCCAAGCAGCGGTCGTTGCCAGCGACGCATCCACGCTTCGCCTCGCCGGAGCAATCCCGGTCGTCGCCACAGCGCCCCCGCCAGGAGTAGTATCGCGAGCAGCGCTGCCAACTCCTCGGCCAGCCGTAGTGGATGACCGATCTTATGGCCCGGCCGGTAACGATACGTGTCGGCTATTTCTTTCGTCAGAAAAGGCAAGCTGGCATAGGCCGTCAGGGCAAAGTCCTGAAGCCGCGCGAAAGCCGTATCGAAAAAATAGGCGCGTGCGATCACCAGCGTGTGCAGCACAGTATGCAACAGCAGTACGCCCAGCGTCGCGGCTAGGGCCGTGTAGCCTTGAGTCCAGCGCCGCGTAAAGGCGACGTACAGGAGCAGCAGTACGACCGGCCCGATCACAAAGAATGGATCGATCCGCGTCAGCGCCAGTTCACCTAACGCCGCGCCGGTAATCCAACCCCACCACCTACCATTCTTACCCGCCGGCTCGGCGGCAAAGCAGGTGAAAGCCCAGAGCCCCGCCAACATCAAGGCCTGCGCCAGTGCCTCCGAGGTCGGCATGCGACCGAACCAGACCTGTGGCGTCGAAAGTGCCAGGAAGGCCGCCGCCACGAGGCCGACCTGTGACCCCGCCAGTCGGCGACCCAGCAAGCCCAGCAGCAGCACGCCGAGCGTTGCCAGCGCGCCCGTCGCCAGCAGACCGGTATAGCTAGTACCCACGACGGTAAAGATCGCGATCCAGGTGGGCCACAAATGGAAAAATTGGGGCACGATCCGGCCTCGCGCCACATCGTCGGTAATGATTTGAAAGCCCTGCACGCGTTGCTTGGTCGCGATGAAACGGCTAGGATTGCCGCCGATAAAGAGTTGGTTACGGACATGTTGGGCATCAACATCGCCCCGATCAGCGCGCTGCCCGATAGCGGCGACGAGCGGATCATATTGCACAATGCCGCCGGTGTGCGCGATAGCGAAGCCGGTCAGCGCATACACGCCCGCATCCAGGCCGCCTCGAATGACCTCGAAGGGCCGCGCCACCAGCACCGCGAAGATCAGCCCGATCGCCAGCAGCAGCCAATCCGAACGCGACCAACGCCGGGCTGTGGCCAGCGCGCGCCCATGCCGCCGTGCCACCAACCCACAGCCGGTGCACACGAGCAGCACACTTCCGCCCAGCGTCCACAGGCTGAAGATCCCGCATTCGGCCAGCACGAAGGCGATCCAGCCAACCAGCAACATACTGGTGACGATTCGCAGAACCAGCCGTTCCAAGCCGGCTAACGGTGCAGTTGCGCCGAACCAGGCTCGCTCCAACATCCAGCCGGGCACAAAACCCAGCAGCAGCGCCGCAAGACAGCCACGTAGCAGGAGCACTATCACAGGCTGCGATTATACCAGGGAGCGGAAGCAGTCCAAGCTGACGCGCGGCTTACGGCGAACTGGCACGGCCACCTGCGCCATTAGCTCTTAGGGGAGTGGGTGCCATAGTAGTGACAAGCCAATGGCCAGTACGGCCAACAGCGCACCGGCCGCCGTAAACACAACACTAATTTCCATGATCCCGCGCTTGGTGATCAGATAGGTTGGAAGATGCTGCAGCACGCTTTGCAACTCGCCGGCGCTTGAAGCCGAATAATAGTTGCCGCCGGTCATCGTCGCGACCTGCTTCAGCGTCTCCTCGTCAATTCCCCGTCGAAACCCACCGAACCCACCTCCGCCAAAGCCCCCGCCACCAAAGCCCCCACCGCCAAAACCCCCGCCACCGCGCGTGCCTCCCCGACCCTGATTCCCACCAAACGCCGCCGCCCCGTTAGCAGTGCCAAAACCGATGGTATACACTCGGATGCCACGATCAACCGCCTGCTGCGCGGCGTCTAAAGGCAATGGGCCGGCATTGCTTACACCGTCGGTGAGTAAAACAATAATGTCGGGAGCGTAGACACCTTTCGCCGCCGGCGCTGGGATGAGCCCGGCTGCGGGTGCAGTGTCAGCTACGCTCGGTGCCACGTTCTTGTCGATCGTGGCAATCGCGTCCAGCGACTCGAGGATGCCGCTGCCAATTGCCGTCGAACGACCCATCGTCAGACTCTCAATTGCGACTTGTAACGCGCCGTGATCGCCGGTGGGGGGCTGGATCAAAGCCGCATAGCCGGAGAACGCGACGATGCCGATCTGTGTGCCGGCCTTCTGCTGCCGAATAAACGACAGCGCCGCGCTCTGCGCAGCCTCCAGCCGGCTGGGTTGAATATCTGTAAAGCCCATACTACGGGAAACATCAATGGCCAGCATGATGGTCGATTGGTTGCTCGGCACGGTCACAGTTGCCACTGGTCGCGCTAAGGCGATGATCAAGCTGGTCAGGGCCAGCAGGAAGAATGCAAACGGCAGGTGACGCCGCCAATGCGAGCGCTTTGGTAGTGCCGCGCGTATCAGCATCAAGCTAGAATAGCGCAGCGCCCCCCGTCGCCGCCGCCGCAGCAGCCAAATATAGGCCGCTACGAGCAGGGGCACTATCGGGAGCAGGAGCAAGCACCAGGGCCAGAGTAAACTCAACGTCTACCTCCAATGTGCTGTACTGCATTCATCAGATCACGGCACGCGGCTGAACCACCAGAGCGAACATGCGCCGCCGATCAGCAAGACCAAAAAGCCGATGCCTGCAAACAGCGCAGTTACTTCTGTTTGTTCCGGTTTAACCAGCAATTGCGGGTCGAGATGATCGTAAATCGTGCGCAAGCTCTGTTCACCCTGGGCGTTGTAATAGGTGCCGCCGGTCAGCTGCGAAATCTGCTGCAGCGTCGCCTCGTCGAGCTGTGTATGTACAGTAAAACCATTGATATGCAATGTCGTTCCAGCCGCACTGCCAATGCCGACCGTATAGATGCGTACACCGCGCTCCGTTGCAGCCTGGGCAGCGGCGACGGGATCTGGTGACTCGTTATTCTCGCCATCGCTGAGCAACACAATCACGGCCGATGTATACGTCCCTTTCGGCACAGGTGTCGGCGTCGCTGTAGCCGTTGCGGCACTGGTCAGTGGTGCGGTTTCGGCGTCACCTGCACTGATCGCATTAAGCGAAGCCTGAATACCGTGTGCCAGCGACGTGCCGCGCTGCGGCGTCAGCCGGTTAATCGCCTCGAGTACAGTTGCCTGATCATTCGTCGGCGCTTGCATCGCAAAGCCACTATCACTGAACCCGACAACTCCTATCTGCACAGTTGACGGCTCGCGCTGTACAAAGTCACGTACCGCCGCTTTCGCCGCCTCCATCCGCGTCGGCTTCAAGTCATCGGCCGCCATGCTGCCCGACACATCAAACGCCAGGATGACCGTGCCCTCAATGTGTGGCAGGCTGATCGTGGTCTGCGGACGGGCCAAGGCAACGATCAGGATCGCAAGTCCCACCAGAAACAGTACGGGCGGAATGCGGCTGCGCAGGTCGCGTCGCGCGGTGGCTTGCCCGGCACCGGGACGACCGTAGCTTGCAAGCCGCCGCCGCCGTCGCCCGTTCACCTCCAGGTACAATACGACCAACACGGGCAAGAGCAGCAGCAGCGCCAACATAGCCGGCCAGATAAATGACATCGCTACAATCCAACTCATTACTTGCGACGCTGCTGCCGTAACGTGGCAAAACGCATAATGGCGCGGACTAAATCATCTTCGGTCGAGAGCAGCAGCGAATCTACTCCAGAACGTTTGAACGCCGCATCCAATTCAGCTTCGCGTAGCCGCACCGCCTCTGCAAAACGTTGCCGAAACTTGCGATCATGTGTATCCACGTAGAGCTGCTCACCGGTCTCCGCATCCTCCATCATGATCGGGCCAACATCCGGCAGTTCCACTTCACGCGGATCCCACAGTCGTATCGCAAGCACCTCATGGCGGTGGTTAAGCACGCTAAGCGAGCGCTCCCACCCGGGCGCGCTCATAAAATCCGAGATAATAAAGATCAACGAGCGTTGCTTAATTGAGTGTAGTCCGGCTTGCAGCAACGGGGTCAGATTGGTCAGTGGTGCCTTCGGCACAGGCGGCTGCTTGAGCAGATCATTGATTAGCCGCAAAACCTGGATCTGGCCGCCACGCGCAGGAATGGTCCGCTCGACGCGGCCACCATACAGAATCGCACCTACGCGATTACCATGACGCGTGAGTAACCGCGCGAGGGTCGTGACGAAGTCTATCAACACCGTCCGCTTTAAACTCTGGCCCGTGCCAAAGTCCATTGAGGGGCTCACATCAAGCAGAAACCACGCACTGATTTCGCGATCTTCGACGTACTGCCGCACATACGGCGTATTCATCCGCGCCGTGACATTCCAGTCAATATAACGGATATCATCTTCGGGTTGGTATTCGCGCAGATCGGCAAAA
>JBBRHB010000056.1:0-13536 GCA_038223355.1 Chloroflexales bacterium | reverse complement strand
GACCTGCAGCATAGAGCCGTCGTACCTGCGAGCCAAAGTACCACTCGGGATTGGTTTGCTCATCAGTATGCGGATCAGAGCTAAACCAGGGATGGCTCTGCCAGTAGTTGGTCGCCCAGCGGTTATCCGTCGTGGCCCAGGTATACGTTGGGTTGTTCATGAAGACACGCCTCGTACGGTTACCGGTCAAGAAGTTATAGCCGGTCGTGTAAAAGGTGCCACGAATACCTTCGCGCTGGAACAGCGCGAGCATCACATCCGCCCCGGCGCGCATGCGTTGTGCCCGCTGCTGCGGATCGGTCGTCGCGTTGGGATCGTCTTCGCTCCGGGTATGAATGAGCCCGCCCATCTCCGTCTCGTAGTCGAACGAAAAGGCAACCGCTGCGACTTTCCCATTGGGCCACGCGCCAATATGCACCCCGACCTGGCTCAACCGAAACTGGTCAACTACAATGCGGTCATCCGACAACGGGTGAATCGACACTGAGAGTTGTGCCGCGCGGGGTGGGGCCGGGCGCGTCGCCGTGATCCTGGCCCACTGGCGGTAGGGCACCGTCTGGCGATCACTCAAATCGATATTAAAGTCGGTGCCCCGCGCATCACGCCAGTGAAACCAAAGCTCAACCAGCGTTGGGGACTGCTTGTTCGGTTCGGGGTTGTCGGCGAGTGCCTGCAGGCTCACCAGATAGCTTTCGCCCGGCCGGACGTCAATCAACGGACTGCGCAGCCAATTATTAACGCCACCAATATACATCGAGTAACCACTGCCCTTGGTGACGGTAAACGTGCCGCGCTGAATACCCTTGCCGTCAGGGAAAGCCGTGGTCCAGCTGTCGGGAATGCCATTTTTGTCGTTATCGACCGCAAAGTCGTTATTGGCAACTAGATTTGGTCCGGCCAATTGCAACGGGCTCCCGGCACGCGCTAATAACACGCGTACCGCAAAGAGCAGCACGGCCACGACCAGGACGATACTGACTATTTTTCTGCGCTGCATGCGCCGTATTCGTGTTCGCAAAGCGCTTTTATTGTAGCACGGTGTCACGCCCGTGCCGTGGCGCGCCCTGACCAACGGGGTGAAGCAACACTGATGGGCCGCTGAAGAACTGCTGTAGCTTAGTCGCCAGCCTCACGTAGCTCGTTCCACAGGGCGTACACATCATGACGGGCGACGCCCAGTGTTTTGGTGACCTGCTTCACCGCCGCCGCCCCACGGATGCCCTGCTCGGCCAGTGCTCGTAGTTGCTCACCGGCTCGCGCTTGCCAGGCTTCGCCGGCTGCTTCCGGCAACGGGACATCCTGTGGGGGAGCCCGATCAATCACGAGTGTACACTCGCCGCGCGGTGACTGCGTCGCGAAGCGGGCCTGCACGGTCGTAATCGTACCGCGCACGATCTCTTCATGCAGTTTGGTCAACTCGCGCGCGACGACGATGCGCCGGTCGCCCAGTACCAGTAACAGATCGGCCAGCGCGGCTTGCAGGCGATGTGGTGCTTCAAAACAAATCAGCGTCGTGGGCAGGGCCGCACATTCGCCGAGCATGCGTCGTCGCGCGGCACCACGATTGGGCAGAAAACCAAGAAAGGTCCAACGGTCCGTGGGCAGACCGGATGCGATGAGCGCTGCGATTGGGGCCGAAGCACCGGGTACGGGCACGACGGGCCAGCCAGCTGTGATCGCGGCACCTACCAGTTCATAGCCGGGGTCGTTAATGGCCGGCGTGCCCGCATCCGAAACCAGTGCCACATCGCCACTCTGCAGCGTAGCCAGGATCGTGTCTAGCCGGACGAGCTTGTTATGTTCGTGGTAGGCCAGCGTCGGGGTCGTTATCTGATAGCGGTCAAGGAGCTTGCGGGTATGGCGCGTATCTTCGGCGGCGATGAGCTGGACACTACCTAACAGGCGCAGTGCGCGCAACGTTATATCCTCTAGGTTGCCGATGGGCGTCGCGATTAAATATAAGGTACCGATACCACCACCACTGCGCATCTGGGGGTTAACTATGGACGATGGGGCAGCGTGTGTCAAATATCGCGGTTGGAGTAGTGGTCCGCGGCAAATTAAGACTATAAATGCGGAGGGGCAAGCTGGCAGGGTTGGTTAGCTCCAGCGTCGTACAAGCGAACTCATTGGTCTGGCTCAGTAGATGCGCAAGTGGCTCGGGGCATAACAACGTGTATTCGGACCAAGCCTGGGCCAGTCGCACCAGTCGGCGTGCATCTTCCAACGCTGGCGCGAGCACCTGTTCGCCCCAGGGTGACAGCCAGCGTGAGCCCAGCCCATAGCTGAGACCAAAGCGCACGTGCGGCAGCGCAGCGTAGATTTGCCGGGCGGCCCGCACTGCCTCCGCACTGCTAGTAGCAGGTACCGTAGGATGATCTAGACCAAACAGTAGCACAAAGAGGTCGCTGCCTTGCATCTGGACCGTCGCGCCATAGCGCTGAACGATGCTCTGCAGGTAATTAGCCAACTGCTCAACCCGCTGGCGCGCTCGTGCGGGATCGTCCTGCATACTAGGGACGCTAATCGCCAGAGCAGTGATCATTTGCTGGTCGACACTGCGCCGCGTCTGGCTAACGCGGCGCTGCTGCATGAGGCCATTCAAGGCCTGATACAAGGTCGCCAGGGCCGGATCGCCGTCGACCTCCAGCTTACCACGCCCGATCTGTTCGGCCAGCCTCACAATGCGCTGCCGTGCGCGCCAATGCTCCCATGCCCATAAGCAGACCGTACACATCGTGACGACGAGCAGCAGTAGATCACGCCAGGCCGCACGCAGCAAAAACGCGAGCAGTCCCAGCAGCAGGCTGCTTCCACAAATCACGACATACGGAACCCACGGTAGCTCCCGGGCTTCATGGGACACATTGTGCAGCTGCATACTTGGCATTGCTTCACGATAGCACGTCCGTACCAGTGCTAGCATAAATCGCAAATTACAGGAAGCTGACAACGCGAGCTTTTGGCCAGTAAGTCACCTGCGTTCGCGGACTTCACGGGGATGGACGAAGGCTATACCGAGTGCCACGCCCACCAGCATCAAGCTGGCAGCTACCACGCCGTTTAACCGCAAGCCCCATGCACTCCATCCTAGCAACGCTACTCCGATCTGTGATCCTGCTGCACGTCCGGTTTGAATGGCGGTGCTTGACAGTGCGAGGACGCGTCCGCGCGCCCGTGGATCAACTGCTGAGATCAAGCTAATACCCGACACAATCGCATATTCGTAGCACAAAGCAAATACGCCAAAGCAGACCAGATAAAGTGGCCAACTGCCTACCCACGGCAAGACCAGGTATATACTTGCGGCCACGCTATAGCCGATCAGCGGCGAGCGGCGTAAGCCAATGCGGTCGGTAAACAAGGTCGCCAACGAAGAGCCGCCAAGCTCACCCAGGCCAAAGACAAAGAGGGCAGTAGCAACCCCGGCAGTATCCACACCAAAGCGCTGTGGTAGCCAGATCGGTTGGGCCACGAACATCGTCTCACCACCACAAAAGATGAGCCACATAAAGCCCAATACGGCCAGCACTACCGGCTGCCGAATCACGGCTCGTGTCGAGGGCATTATAGTTGTACTGGTGCTCGGGCGATGATAATCCGGTGGGAGCAACCACAGTGAAAGGAGCATCAACCCCAGGAGAAAGGTCAGCACGCCAAACCCTAGAGCCAGTGTGCCGGTGCGCTGTACCAGCGCCACGATCACCGGCACACCCAAGATGATTGACATGGCCCACGATAGCTCGATCACGCCGAGCGCCCTGCCCCGCCGCTCGATCGCGGTCCACTCGCTGACATAGGCTTGCATCGACGGCTGGTAGCAGGTTGTACCGATACCGACAATTGCGAAGCCCACCAGCAGCCCCACGAAGCCCGTACTGATGGCTATCAGCAACGTCCCCAGCGTGGCCAGCAGCAGACCACCGCCCATTACCTTGCGGTAGTCATAGCGGTCCCCCAATTCGCCTGCGAGTGGGCTCAGCAGGCCGGCCAAGACTTGCACCGTGATCAACCATGCAGCCGCTTGTTCGCCAACATGCAGCCCAACCACTACGATCTGCGTTAGGGGATAGGTAACACGAAAGACCACATTTAATACGAAACGACTAGCAACAATCGTTGCCAGTCGCGAGGACGACAAAGCATGGACGGGTGTTTTTTCTACGCGCATAGCGCGTATCTTACCGCATCTTATGGGTCAGGGATGTCGCGCCTCAGGCTGCCAAAACCGCTTCCATTTCCTCATATGCCACATGGACCTTGACCGTCGTACCCGCTCCAGGCACGGAAAGGAGGTCGGCGGTACCATTGACCAAATGTGCCCGCTCTTCGATGCTGAGGAGGCCAAAGCTGCCACGTTGGTCATATGTAGATTGCACTGCCCGGAGGTCGAAGCCACACCCATCGTCCTGGATTACAAGTTCCGCATACTCCCCCATGGGCTGGAGGCGAATCCAGAGATGTTGCGCCTTGGCATGCTTCAAGGCATTATTGACTGCTTCCTGAACGATATTAAACAAGGTACCCTGCACCCGTTTGCTAAGTTTATGGGCAACCTCTTCGTCGCCTTCCACAATAACCTCAGTTGGCTGGTCTTTGAAGCGCTCGATATACTGCTTGAGCGTGGGTATAAGTCCCTGTGTTTCCAAGATCAGTGGTCGTAATTCAAAGAGCAAGGTGCGTACATCGTGGTTCGCCCTGGTGGCAATGATGGCCAATTTATCGATCTCCGCAACCACCCGTTCGGGCTCGCGCTCATGCAGGCGTTTGATAAAGGCTAGATTCATAGTGATTGCGGCTAGTGCCTGGGCCGGACCATCATGCAAATCGCGAGTGAGCTGGTGGCGGGTTTCCTCTTCGCGTAGTAAGAGCCGGTTGCGCTGCGTTCGTAGTTCCTCGCTCAAGTGCGCGTTTTGGAGCGCCACCAAGCCATAGCTGAACAGCGCCGTTGCCATTTCGAGTTGCTCCGCGGTTGGCTGTGCTTCAGTAAGGCCCAGCAATGCCAGGCCATAGGTCCGCAAGCCGGCGCGCAGTGGCACAGCTAAAATAGCGGTACAGCCCGTCAAAGATGGCAGCGCTCTAAGTTCTTCCTGCTTGGATGCTTCCGGCAGTATCCCCCCCTCGGCTCCACGCAAGATCAATCCCAACGCGCCACGACCAACGACCAGCCGTACCTCTCGTTCTTTGCTGGTTAAACTTTTGCTGGCGGCTACCGCGACCTCGTCACGCTGACCGGTCGGCAAGAGGATAGCGCTGGCCTGATGCGGCAAGAGCCGCACGCTTTCTGATAGGGTCGTATCCAGGACATGTGCAGCATTGGCGCTTGTACTTAGTGCATAGGCAACTTCGTATAGGGCGTGGGTGCGATCACGGTATTGCTCGGCTTCGCGTAGGGCTGTTGCACTTTCTTGCTCGGCTTGGAAGACGGTCGCCCGATTGTCGGCACTCCACTGCTCGCTCAGGAAACTAACGAACCAAGGCAGCACGATGAGCGTCGAAATGCGGGTTATATAATCGGTCACCGTACGGGTACCATCATAGAGCAGCAAACCAGCTTCGAGACCCACGGCTATCAGGGTAAAGAGCAGGATGTTTCGTCGCTCGAAGCGAAATGCGACCGCGACGAGTGGCAGCAAAAACAAAGACTGGTACACATCAGGGACAGCCGTGCTGGTTAGGGCTAGCACGGCCGTACCGATCAAATCACCGAGGTAGAGCAGCGGGACGACCCGGGACCAAGTGGGGTCGATGATGGCGATGGTCGCCAGCACGGCGAAAAGCATGAAGGTCCAGATAGCCCAACCAAAGTTGGTACTGGGCGGCAACGGCCAGATCCCGGCCCAATCACTATTTGTCGTCGTAATGACGAGCGCAATCAGCCAAAGCGCCCACCGAATCCCGGCATAGACGCGGTCCGCGCCACGGATCGGATAGCGCCGTTGAGGTCGCTGATTAAGAGTGACGGCCGGTTGCACGCCCCAACCTTCCCCATAGGCAAGCAGCGGCCGTCGGAACGGTGCCGGTTACGTTACTGCAAACACGGTAGTATCGACAAAGCATACTTATATATCATGGCATGTTGCCACCACTATGGCTATATCCCCGCGTGTGAAGCAGCAGCGGTTGATAGTCCCATAGGGGATCGGGACGAGCTGTGTTGAGTACGATTGAGCTTAGGCCGGATCGGGTAGCAGCAGGTCGGCGTCGCCATAGCGCTGCTCTAAACGAACTTTGAGCAGCTTGCGCGCGTGGAATAAGCGCGACTTGACCGTTCCAGCAGGTACACCAACAATTTCAGCGATTTCGCTGATAGAGTAGTCATGGAGATAGTACAGCACCAGCACGGCACGATGTTTAGGCTCAAGCTCAGCTAATGTAGAATGCACAAGGTCATGTACATCATGGCGCTCAGCCGCGCGTTCGGGCAACGTGTGGGCTGGCACAAATAAGCGCTCGGCCAGCAGATGAAACGAGTCGGTCCAGTTCCGTAGACTTTTCAGCCGCGTATAGCACAAATTGATTGCGACGCGGTAGAGCCACGGCGCGAGCGGCAAACTGGTGTCGAGCCGATGGGCAGTCTTGTAGAGGCGGAAAAATGTATCTTGTAGGACTTCTTCGGCGAGCTGCGGATCGCGCGTGATGGATACCGCCGTTTGATAAACCGTAGCTTGATAACGGTCGAACAAGGCTTCAAGCGCGTTTTTGTTACCGGCAGCTAGCGCCCGCAGGTGAACAGCATCTTCATTGATAGTGATAGATTGCGCGGCATGCGCCGTATGTTCAATGTCGCTTGCCATAATAGCCTATTGTATCATGTGCCATGCCACCATTTACTACTGTATAATTAGGACCAGAGTAACAAACTCTTGGCACGTTTCCTGGGAACCCACGAACCATGGCGCAGTCCCAACAATGTAGATACTTGAAGGGCTGCGCCACGCCACGAACGATGAAATAGGTGGACTGGCTAGCGGTATTGCTCGGGTAGAGCGGCAATGCTGTCTTTAACCAGGGCGGCGGAACGGGCTGCGAGCGCTTTTTCTTCGTCGGTCAGCGACAACTCGATAATTTTTTCCATACCAGCCGCCCCGAGTTTGATCGGCACGCCAAAGAACAGGCCTTGCAGGCCATATTCGCCCTGCAGCAACACAGAGGCAGGCAAGATGCGCTTCTTGTCCTTGATGATCGCCTCAACCATCTGCACCGCCGCCGCTGCCGGCGCATAATAGGCCGAGCCGGTTTTCAGCAAGCCCACAATTTCACCGCCGCCTTTTTTGGTGCGCTCAATAATGGCATTGAGCTTGTCCTGGGGAATGAATTCGGTGACCGGAATGCCACTAATAGTAGTATAGCGCGGCAGCGGCACCATTTCATCCCCATGTCCGCCCATCAACATGGCCTGCACATCCTCGACCGATACACCGGCGGCCTGCGCGATAAAGGTGCGGTAGCGCGCCGTATCCAGCACACCGCCTTGACCTAACACCCGTTCACGCGGGAAGCCCGACACTTTGTGCGCCAAGTAAGCCATCGTATCCATGGGGTTATTGACGATGATGATTACCGAGTTGGGTGATACTTTGGCGACCTGCTGAATATTCGAGGCAGTGATATCAGCATTGATTTTTAGCAGATCCTCCCGGCTCATACCTGGCTTGCGCGGTACACCCGATGTGAGGATGACGACATCCGAGTTGGCGGTCTCATCATAGCGATTCGTGCCGACGATACTAATATCAAAGCCTTCGATTGGGCCGGCTTCTAGTAAGTCAAGCCCTTTGCCTTGTGGAATGCCTTCGACAATATCGACCAGCACCACATCGGCCAATTCTTTAGCTGCAATCCAATGAGCACAGGTTGAGCCGACAAAGCCGGCACCAATGATCGTTACCTTTTTTCGCATTAAGCGCTCCTTCGCGTATGCCTTAGCGAAGTTCATTCTAGCATGGCTCAGGCACACTCCGTTGCGGTCGCCCCTAAAGGCGACGCTTCTTCTACCTAGAGTGAAGCTTCCTCTACCTAAGGCCGCTCGTCGCACCGTGCTACAATGGCGCAGACGAGAGGTGGCATAGTGCTCAAGCGCATTGATCACATCGGGATTGCCGTCAAAGATTTGGAACAAGCTACAGCTTTTTACGGGGCAACCTACGGTATTACCACGTGGGAGCGTATAGAACTCCCCGAACGGCATATGGCTGTAGCCGTGACCAAGGTCGGGGACACGCTCTTGGAACTGATCACCCCGACTGCTCCTGAGGCCGCCTTTGCGAAATATTTAGCTGAGCATGGCGAGGGCGTCCACCACATTGCCTACGAAGTAGATGACCTCGAAGCGTCATTGCGTACTTTGGAAGGCCGCAGTATTCGATTGGTCGATGCACATGGCCGACCGGGTATTCACCACACCTGTGTCGCCTTCTTGCACCCCAAAGCCACCATGGGTGTGCTGACCGAACTGGTACAACTCCCGTGACGCTGGATGCACTCCGCGAGATTGTTGGCCCTGACAAACTAGGTACGAGGTGACTATGCAAGCAACACAATCCGATCACGAAACGAAGCCGGTCTATAGCGCCGGTGATGTGGGAGCTCCACAGCCCGATCCCGGTCAGTTTCCATATACACGGGGTATATATCCCACTATGTACCGGGGGCGGCTCTGGACGATGCGCCAGTATGCAGGTTTTTCGTCGGCGCGCGAGACCAACGAGCGCTTCCGCTTCCTGCTTAAACAAGGGCAGATGGGCTTGAGTGTGGCGTTCGACCTGCCGACACAGTTGGGCCTCGACTCCGATGACCCACGTGCAGAAGGCGAAGTGGGTAAAGTGGGCGTCGCAATCGATACCGTTGAGGATATGGCCGTCTTGCTTGACAGCATTCCACTCGACAAGGTTTCGACTTCGATGACGATTAATGCCCCGGCTGCAATCCTGTTGCTCATGTATGAACTGGTCGGTGAGCGACAGGGTGTGCCGTCCACAGAACTCACCGGGACGATTCAGAACGATATTTTGAAAGAATACTCGGCACGCGGGACGTATATCTTCCCGCCGCGCCCCTCGATGCGGCTCGTCACCGATATCTTCGCCTATTGTGAACAGCACATCCCTAAGTGGAACACGATCAGCATCTCCGGCTACCACATCCGTGAAGCCGGCTCGACGGCAGCCCAGGAACTGGCCTTTACCCTGGCCGACGGTATTGCGTATGTCGAAGCTGCACTGAGTGCCGGGCTCGCTATTGATGATTTCGCGCCGCGCTTGTCCTTTTTCTTTAATGCTCACAGCAACTTTTTCGAGGAGATCGCCAAGTTTCGCGCAGCTCGCCGTATGTGGGCGCAGTTGATGCGTGATCGTTGGGGGGCCCGTGATCCACGCTCATGGCAGCTACGTTTCCATACACAGACCGCCGGCTCGACTCTCACCTCGCAACAACCGATCAATAATGTGGTCCGCACGACCATGGAGGCGCTCGCTGCCGTCCTGGGCGGTACCCAATCCCTGCACACCAATGGCTTTGATGAAGCTCTAGGATTGCCCACGACCGAGGCGGCCACCGTAGCGCTTCGAACACAGCAAATTATCGCTTACGAGAGTGGTGTGATAGACGTCGCAGACCCTTTAGGTGGCTCATACTTGGTCGAAGCGTTGACCGATACGCTCGAACGCGAGGCCCAAGCCTTGATCGAACAGATTACGGCGGCCGGCGGAGCTGTCAAAGCGCTCGAAGTTGGTATAATTCAGGGTATGATTGCCGACGCGGCCTACGAAGTCCAGCAGCAGATTGAGGGCGGTACGCAAGTCATCGTGGGCGTTAACCGCTGGGGTGGTGACGTGGCTACTGTTCCAGTGTTTGTGCCTAACGAAGCTGTTGCCCAGGATCAGCGCGCCGCGTTAGAACGCATCCGCATGCAGCGTGACGCGGCAGCTGTCGGCGCGGCCTTGGAAGATGTGCACCGGGCAGCCGAGGGTAGCGCGAACCTGCTGCCACCAATGCGTGAGGCGCTACGCTGTCACGCGAGCATCGGCGAAGTATGCGGTGTATTACGGCAAGCATGGGGTGAGTATCACCCGGCCGTCGCGATCTAGCACTGCAGGCTGGACTAAGGATGCTAAAACGCTGGCTTGTCCCGTTGCTATTGGTCGTCGCTCTCGGACTGGTCGCATTGTGGAATCCACCGCTGGGCTGGCTGGCACATACCGGCAGCTGGCTGATGGTTGCGGCGGCCCTGGCCCTCGCATGGGCGGTTAGACAACATCGCAGCAGATGACTTTTTTATGTTGAGGGGATCTATTTTGACACACGCTCCGCTTGATCTTGCCCGCTATCGCGCCCACTTTCCGGCGCTCCAGATGCTCATCGGCGACCGGCCCCAAACCTTTTTCGATAACCCTGGCGGCACACAGGTGCCGCAGACGGTCGCTGACGCGATGAGCAGCTACTTGCTCACGGCTAACGCCAATATTCATGGCGCATTCGCGACCTCGCAGCGTACCGATCTGATCGTTGGTGAGACGCATGCTGCGATGGCCGATCTGCTGAATGCACCAGAGCCGAACGAGATCATCTTTGGCCAGAATATGACATCGCTGACCTTCGCACTGTCGCGCTCGTTGGGCCGGGATATGAGCACGGACGATGAGATTGTGGTGACGCGCCTAGATCATGACGGCAATATCTCACCCTGGCTCCACCTCCAGGAGCGCGGCGTGATCATACGCTGGACTGATATCGATCCTGAAGACTGCACACTCGACTATGATCACATGGCAAGTTTGATCGGTCCTCGGACCAAGCTCGTCGCCATAGGGATGGCCAGCAATGCGGTCGGCACGATCAACGACGTGCGGCGCGTGGTCACCATGGCGCGGGCCGTAGGCGCACTTGTCTTCGTCGATGCGGTTCAAAGCGTGCCACATATACCGGTGGACGTCCAGGCGCTGGGCTGCGATTTCCTGGTCTGCTCAGCCTATAAATTCTTTGGCCCGCATCAGGGGATTCTGTGGGGAAAACGGGCGCTCCTGGAAAAGCTCCATGCTTACAAGGTGCGCCCCGCCCCGCACGAATTACCTGGCAAATGGGAAACCGGCACGCAGTCGCATGAGGGGCAAGCCGGTACACTGGCCGCCGTCACCTACCTGCAACAGATCGGACGTGAGCAGCTTGATCGTTACAGCGAGGCGCTCGGCTCTTTGACAGGCCGGCGACGCGAATTGCGGGCAGCAATGCTCACGATCCGCGAGTATGAGCAGCAGCTGTCCCGCCATATGTTGCAGCGGTTAAAACAGCTGCCAGCATTGCGGTTGTACGGCATCGGTGATCCTGAACGGGTGGCCGAGCGCGTGCCAACTTTTGCGCTGGTGGACCGGCAGGCAACCGCGCATGAACTTGCGCAGTTGCTGGCAGCCCACGGCATCGCCGCTTGGTCCGGCAATTATTATGCGCTGGCCCTGGTTGAACGACTTGGGCAGGCGCAAGAAGGCATGTTGCGCATCGGGTTGGCTCATTATAATACCGAGGCCGAGATTGACCACTGTTGCGACCTGCTGGAGCAAGCGACGAGTTGAGGTCACAGTGAAGGACGGCCTCGGTATGCCACGCTCGCGGCAGGAAGCGACTGAATTGACATGCCCGACCTGCGGACGGCCGTTTACAGCCGAGGTTTGGCTGATTATTGACAAGGGTGAACGGCCCGATCTCGTCCACACGTTACTCGATGGCGAACTGAACGTCATGCGCTGTCCCCATTGCGGCGCGGAAGGCGGCATTAACCATCCGTTGCTATACCACGATGCTGAACGCGAACTGCTACTGTGTGCGCTACCCCTCACGATCCAGAGCGCCGACGCGGCCCGTGAATTGGTCGGAGAGTTGTTGCAGGGCCTGATCGCCGCGTTGCCAGCGGAGGAGCGCAAACCATACCTTGCCGAAGTCGAGATGGTGCCAGAGCTCGATGGCTTACGCGCAACCTTGATCGAGCAGGCCATTAGTGCCAATGCTGTCATTGCGGATCGGATGGTGGCCCTCGCCGTGGGCGAACTGTTAAATGTGACCGGCGAACTTACCTTTGGCCGGGTCATGGCCGAACATCGTAAGCTCTTGCTGAGTGACCGGGCTGAGTTGGCATTAGACGAGATCGCACAGGGTGCTCGGGAGGCCGGTGATCGTGAACTGCGACGCCGGGCTCAGGAGGCCAAAGCTGTATTATCACGGTTTCGCACCACGCTCCACGCTCGACAAGTGGCGCTTGCCGGCCTGATGGACGATCTGGCACCTTTATCTGATGCCGAAGTCGCGGTTGTGCCCGCGCTGCGCGCAATGCTTGAGGCTATTGATCCCCAAGAGGTGTATGCTGCCCGCATTACCGTTGCCCCGAATCAACGCCCGATCCTGGATGCACTCATTGGGCAACTGGCACAACAAGCCGCCGCCGAGCACCAGCCGGAGGCGCTGGCGTTCCTGGCTAACCTCCAACTGTTGCCGCAGCAATAGACCCGATCTGCCTCTATAATTCTACGTATGCTTTCTTTTGCTGAATCATTACAATTGGACTGTCCAAGTTGTCACTCGCTGTTCGAGGCCGAAACATGGATTACTGTCGATGCCGAGGAACGACCCGACCTCGTCGCGCGCCTTCTGGATGGCTCCTTGCATACTGTCGAGTGCCCAAACTGTGGACAACATGGGGCAGTGCCGGCGCCGCTGCTGTATCACGATGGGCGCAACAGTCGAGTGCTCTTCGCGGTGCCGCCGGACATGGACGAGGAGCAGTGGCGCGAGCTGGGACAAACATTGCTCTGGTCATTGATTGGTGCCATGCCCGCAGCGCAACGCTTGCCCTATCTTGGCGAGGTTCAGGCCGAACAGGGGCTAGAAGGAATCGCGCAGGTAATCACAACGGACCAACTCGCAGGCTCGCAGCAGACGCTCAACGAGAAGCCGCCGATCGTACAGGCCGTTGAGGCCATCCTCCAAGCACACACGCCCGCCGAACTACAACAGGTGTTGAGCAACCACCCAATCCTCGCATCGCCCCAAGCGGTCACGATTCTGCGCGAACTCGCACATGCGGCGTTTCAACAGGACGAAGAAGCAGCCGGCAGCGGCTTTAGCCGGGCGGCGGATCTGATCCTAGAACTGCAAGCGATTAATCAGGCACAATTGTCAGGGAGCGCTACATTACCTGCCACGCCCACGTCTCCAGCCGCCGACCCGCTTGACGATCTCGCCTTTGCGGTATTGCAAACACAAAGTGGCGCCGATCTCGCGGCGGTGGTCGATCAGCACCCCGAACTGCTCGATGAAAGTAGTGACGCACTGCTGGAGCAATGGGCGCAGGCAGCCCGCGCAACCCAGAAACCCAGGATCGCAGATGGCATGGATGAACGGCGGCATGCCCTCCAAGTCATGCGTGCCGAATATAATAGGCAGCGCGGGGTCTTGGAGGCCGTGGAGGCCTTCCTGGAGGCCGACACAGCTGAAGCGATCGAGGCAACGATTGTTGAGTATGGCGAGTTGCTTACGCCCGCTGCTGAC
>JBBRHB010000055.1:0-13553 GCA_038223355.1 Chloroflexales bacterium | reverse complement strand
GGGTACGGCTGGAACCTGCTCGGCGACCTCAGCGGCTGTACCTTCAGCGGCAATGGCGATGCCAGCCGCGGAATTATAGCCCTGGATACGTTCGGCCCCTTGCAGGACAACGGCGGCCCGACCCTGACGCATGCCTTGCTGGCGGGCAGCCCGGCGATTGATAGTACATTCGCCCAGGGCTGCGTCGACCAAAACGGCGTGACCTTGACGACCGACCAGCGCGGCTTTCCGCGTCCGGTGGGCTTGGCCTGCGATGTGGGTGCGTTCGAGTACAGCCCGCTGCACTTTACCTACATGCCGCTTATCACGCGTTAGCATTCAGGGCAAAGGGCCTCTGCGGCAGCCTAGGAGGATCGACCATCCGATCAGCCTGTGGTCCTACCACTCCACCCACGCGCCGCCCGGGTGGGCCTAGGCTACGGTAGATCGATCATGGCTGTCAATGCTCCTCATGCTCGTTGCCTCAGGCCATCGTACCATTAACTGAACTGCGGAGGAAAAGCATGAGAATCGCGATCATTTCGGACATTCACGGTAACCTGGCGGCGCTTGATGCAGCGCTGCGGGAGTTGGAGGCCGAAGGCCCAGATCAGATTATCTGCCTAGGTGATGTGGCGGCAACAGGACCACAGCCGCGTGAGGTCGTAGATCGGCTGCGTTCGCTCGGATGTGCCGTCGTAATGGGCAATGCTGATGCTTATCTGCTAGAGCCGCAGCCTGCGGCGGATGTGGACGAGAATGGGCGTAAAGTGGAGGCGATTGACCAATGGTGCGCAGCGCAATTATCCGCCAGCGATATCGAATACGTGCGGAGCTTCCAAGCTACGGTCGAAGTAGCTCTCGGAGGTGACCGGCGGTTGCTGTGCTACCATGGCTCGCCGCGCTCCTACAATGATATCATCGCTGCTACGACCCCGGAGGCAGAGTTGGCCCCGATGTTCCATGGACACACGGCCACGGTTATGGCGGGCGGTCACTGGCACTTCCAAATGTTGCGCTGCTACGGCGCGTCAATCTTGCTCAACCCCGGTAGTATCGGGCTGGCGTACGATATACAAGCGGATGGTGGGGTGCGAGTGCCGGCCCGCGCAGAGTATGCGCTGCTTACTTGTGCCGGCAACGAGGTGCGGAGCATTGAGCTGCGGCGCGTACCCTATGATCGGGATGTGACAGTGCGAGCCATGTTTGAGCGAGGCATGCCCCATGCGGAGTGGTGGGCAGGCGACTGGCGCTGAGTGTGAGTGCCCAGAGGTTGTTTCACCCGACGGTATATACGGTGCAAGCGGCAGATGACCTGTGGAACAGCAACATGCGGGAGTGACATCATGAGATCGATTGTGCGGGCCGAAGAGGAGGCGTTCGTCACAACGCCCGAGGGAGCGGAGCGCCGTGTTCTGAGTCATGGTGGGGGCATGATGCTGGTCCAATTCACGTTCAGAACCCCCGTCGTCACGCCGTTGCACCATCATCCCCACGAGCAAATCGGCTATGTCGTAACAGGCATGCTCGATCTGATGATGGATGGCCATCCTGTTACACGGCTCTCCGCCGGCTCAAGTTACTACGTGGCCCCTAACGTCACCCATGGCATTGTTACCCATGAGCCAACGATTGTGATCGATTGTTTCACGCCTATGCGGGACGAGTTTTTGTAAGCGAGTGGTGGCCGGGCGACCGGCGCTGAGTGTGGTTGTCGATTTAGCCTTTGATCCCTCCGGCAGCAAGTCCGGAGACGATATAGCGATAAAACACGAGCGATAGCACAATCGGCGGTAGACTGGCGATGAAGCCGCCTGTTACCAGCAGACCCCAATTTACGCTGTGGCGGCCGATGAACTCGGCCAAGGCCACCGGTGCCGTCTTAGCCGCATACGTTGACGTAAAAATCAGCGCAAAGAAGAATTCATCCCAGGCGTTCAGCAGCGTAAAGAGTGCGGTAGCGCCAAGACCTGGCGCTACCAGCGGTAGTGCGATCCGTATGAAGGCTCCGAAGCGACTGGCACCGTCGAGCCGCGCAGCTTCCTCGAGTTCACGTGGTACGCTTTGAAAGTAGCCGGCCATGATCCAGACCACAAACGGCAGACTAAACGTGGAATACGCGAGAATCAGGGCGGTCAGCGTGTCCAGCAAATGCGCGCCCCGGAACATACGAAAGAGCGGAATGATCACCGATATCGCCGGCAATAATTGACTGGCCAGGACGATTAAAAGCAGTGTCCGCTTATGCGGCACGTTGAGCCGTGCAAAAGCATAGGCTGCCAGTGTCCCAAAAAGTAGCGAAATGATCGTTGTTCCGAGGCTAACGAGTACACTGTTGCGGAGCGCTAGCACAAACGTGGATTGACCCGTATTCTCGCCAAAGGCGGCCGGCGCGAAGATATCGATATAGTTGCGGAGCGTGAAACCGGTTGGAATAATGTGTGGTGGCAAGGTCAGCAGACTCGCCTGGGTCTGAATGGTACTCAGAAACAGCCAGCTGATCGGCAGCAGCGTGAACGCGAGATAGACTACCAGCAGCATGCGCCGCGCAGTTGGACTCAGAAGGTTGCCATGGTGTATCAAATACAGGCCTCCCTACATTCTAGCTTTCAACGTCCGGTCGCAGCAAGCGTAGATAAATGATAATGAGTAGTAGCATGCAGGCCGTAATCAACCAGGAGATTGCCGCGCCGTAGCCGAAGTAAAGATAGTGAAATGCCTGGTCGTAGTTATAGAACGAGATGACTTTGGTGCTGTTGGCCGGGCCGCCATTGCCCGTTAGCACGTAAATGATATCGAAGACTCGAAAGGCACCGATCGTCCGCAAAGCGACGGCCACCAGGATCACCGGACGCAGCAGGGGCAAGGTCACTTGCCGGAACTTCTGCCACCGTGACGCCCCATCCACCTCTGCTGCCTCGTACAGTTCATGCGGAATCGGCTGCAAGCCCGCCAGCAGGAGCAGCGTCATGTTGGGAACCGTTTTCCACACGTCGGCCAGGATAATGACATTCATAGTCCAAAACGTGTCGCTCAGCCAGGCCTTGGGCGCGTCAAGGACACCTAGCCGGATCAGCAACGTGTTAACGACGCCGTAGGTCGGGTTCAGCATCCAGGCCCATAGGACGCCATTGCTGACTGTGAGCAGCGCCCATGGAAAAATCATTGCTACCCGGGCCCCTAAGTTGCCGCGAAAGCGCTCGTTGAGCAGCACCGCAAAGAGCAGGCCCAACACGAGTTCAATACCTACCGAGCCGACTGTGAAGTAGATTGTGCGCTGGATTGCGTACCAGAAGTCAGGCTGAGCCAGGGCGTGCAGATAGTTGCCCAACCCCACAAAGGGCTGGCCCTGCTCCGGGTTCGCCAGGTTGACGCGGAACAGGCTGAGCCAGAACGAACTGACCAGTGGATAGCCGACGACCAGCAGCAGGACCAGCGCCGTCGGTGCCAGCATGAGCAGGCCCAGCGTTAGCTCGGAAAACTCACTGCCTTGCGAGCGCTTACTCGGTTGTACGGGAGACGAAAGCGGGCGATCCATAAATTATGGCGCCGCAGTCGCCTTGTTGACCTCATCGGCTGCCGCGTCCATAGCGTCCTTCGGGCTGGCCTTTTGCAGTAAGGCTTCGTGGAGGTGCCGCTGAATAATGTCCGATTTTTGGGCGTAGCCCGGCACCTGCGGCCGGACCGCAAGGTACTTGAACTGCTCGCCGTACAGCGGGAAGTCCTGCACCGTCTTCTGCAGATCCGGATCAGTGTACAAGGACGCAAGAACCGGATAATCGCCTGCGTCGGTGGCGGCTTTCTTTTGCCACGCCGGACTGACCATATACTCCAGCAGCTTCCAGGCGGCATCCTTATTACGCGCCTGCTTTAAAATGGCCCAGCCTTCCGAGCCGTTGACGCTCGCGCTTTTGACGTCTTTGCCGCCGGGCAGCAGTGCGATCTTGATATTGGGCGCAGCCTTTGACTTCGATGGGTCGTTAGCTTCGGGCAAGACGCCTTCCCAGTTATAGGTCAGGGCATACGTGCCGGTCTCCAGCGCTTTCTGCACATCGCTTTCCGTGGATTCAAGCGAGGCCGTGTCCGCCGCTTTGTGTTTGTAGAGTAAATCGACCATCCACTGCAGCGCCTCGGTGCCGCCCATCGTGTTGAAGACGGCTTTGCCGTTGGCGTCGAGGATCTGCGCCCCCTTTTGGGTAAACATGAGACAGATCCAGTCGCAGATCAAGCCTTCGCTTTGTTTCCATGACCAGATTGAGCCCCACTGGCCTGCTTTGGTCGTTGCTTTCGCCTGCGCGGTGAATTCGTCCAACGTTGTGGGCGGCTTGTCGAAGCCGGCGGCCTGCAGCAGCTTGGTATTGTAGAACAGATGCTTGGCGCTGTTGAACCAGGGCATGCCATAGAGTTTGCCCTGGTAGGTTACAGCACTCAATGAGGATTCGGGAACATCCTTCTTGATCGCATCGGTGATTCGGCTTGACAGATCTTCAACCCAGCCCGCCGCCGCGAACTGCGCGGTCCAGATCGTATCCATCTCGATCACGTCGACCGCTCCCCCGCCTTGCGTCGCCGTATTGATTTTATCGAGCAGCTCGTTGTATTGCACCTGAGTCTGATTGACTTTGATGCCGGTAGCCTTCGTAAAATCGGCGATCAGCGGCTGGCGCGTGTTATTGGTATCCGTCCACAAGAAGTTGACCGACTGACCACTCCCTGCTCCGGCCGCGCCGCTCTCCGTGGTAGTGGTGGTCGGCGCTGCACTGGTCGCACTGCTGGTAGTGGTGGTAGCGGCGGCTGGTGCGCTCGTGGCACTGCTTGTGTCGAGCGCAGCAGGAGCTGCGCTTGGCGCGCTACTGGTAGTAGTGTCGCTCGCAGGTGGTGCGCTCGTCGCGCTGCTCACGGTGCTGCCCGCCGTCGTTGTGCTATTGCTCGTGACCGTTGATGCTGAACTGCCGCAGCCCGGCAGCAGCGTGCTCGCCAAGGTCACACCGCCAGCGATGGCCGCGCGACGCAGAAAGGTACGGCGGCTGAAACGATCCCTTGGTGCATCTTCACCCATGAGCGGTACTCCTTTCAAAAGCCAGCCTTGACACCACAACCGATGAACCGCAGTAGTAGCCAATGGCCAGGAGAGCTCGAACTCTGCTATGACCCCTTCTCTCGGATGTGCGCTATTCTACGACTCCTTGCCCGACTCAACAACCCTGCAAAAAAGTGTAATAACCTCAATATAACGCTGTAGAATACATTGAGCGGTTGTGAGCGCAGCGTGGCGGAACATAGGAGGAAAGGTTGTGGCAGATCAAGCTGTTCCGATGGAGTCGCCGCTATGGATGGTGACCGCAGAGCCGGTGCTCAACCAGTTTGTGCTTGAGCTTCAGCGCCAGCGTACCGAATTGCTACAGCTGAACGGCGCTGTCCACGACATCCATTTTTCGGCGACAACGATTGCTGAGGTCCGCGCCGCCTTTGGTAATATGATCCGGCTTGGCGAGGAGCAGCTACACCGCCTGACGCACTTGCTCTGTGATACGTTTGGCATTGGGTTTCAGCTGATGAGCGTGGTGATCGGCGAAGTAGCAGCGACGCACGAGCGCTTTACGCTGTCGCAATCGCTCGCGAGCGGCGATTTATATTCTACAACCGACATTGATCTCGGTACACGGCAGCTCCACAAGCTGCGCATGTATGACGGCAAGGCGTGGAGCACACCAACGTTAATCGCTAATGTGGTGGACTACCAACCGCTCGCGACGAACGGCTACGCCATTCACCGGTTGAGCACACGCATCAAAGCTGAGGAGGAAATTTGGAACAAGGTGGTCGATGAGATTTTTGACCTTGATGGTATCGTGCAGCAAGACAAGCAACTGCGGCATCTGAGCCGGTATGTCAAGGATGTTTTTGGTATCAAGATTGTGGTCGGCACGGTGGCGGATGTCTACCGGCTGCAACAACAGCTGGTCGATCTCCGCTGGTCAGAGGAGCTCTTACGGGCACACGACATTGAGGCGAACGAGAACACGTGGGGACTGCAGTTTGTAGAAGTCAAAGACTATGTGAACCGCAACGAGCACAAGCAGTCGGCTTGGGAAGCCATTAAGTCTGTGGTGCAGTGGCGCGGCAAAACGTTTGAAATTCAGATCCAATCGTTACACAATTTTCTTAACGAGCGAGAGCAGCTTACTTCGGAGAGTCATTTGAGCTTTAAGGCACGTCGTGAACAGGTGAGACAGCATGTTGCCGAGCAACTGCCGCTGTTTCGCTTTTATCAAGATTTGCTCCGCTGGCTCTTTCGTGATCCCGATAGCGCGCCACCGCTCTATCCAGGTGTGACTATTCATTTAGACCGCTCGCTTAACCGCAGGGCGGCAGAGCGAAAGCCGGCGATTACGTAGCAAGGAGTTATCACATGTTCTTCGTTAGTGGAGCGACCGGTAATGTTGGCCGGAACGTCGTCGCACAACTTGTAGCTGCAGGTGAAGCGGTGCGGGCACTGACCCGTCATCCGGCTAAGGCTAACCTGCCGGCGGGTGTGGAGGTCGTGGCCGGTGATTTGTTACAACCGGAGGCATTCGGGCCGGCACTGGAGGGGATCACGGGCGTGTTCCTGATGACTGTGCGCGGTTCGGCAGACGCCTTCCTCGCGGCGGCGAAGGAGCACGGGGTACGGCGGGTCGTGCTCCTTTCTTCGGGTACGGTGAGCGATGATGGCGCACAATTAAATGCGATCGGCGAAATACATAAGGCCGTCGAGCAGGCGGTCGAGGCGTCGGGGTTGGAGTGGACGTTCGTCCGGCCCGGCGCGTTCGCGGTCAATGCGTTGCAGTGGGCGCCACAGATCCGGGCCGGAGACGTGGTCCGTGGCCCTTATGCCGAGGCGACGAGCACGCCGATCCACGAGCGGGATATTGCGGCGGTCGCCGTTCAGGCGTTGCTAGGAGAGGGACACAACGGTGTCAGGTACGTCTTGACGGGCCCGGAAGCGTTGACACAGGCCGAGCAGGTGCGCCTGATCGGCGAGACAATCGGCCGGGCCGTGCGCTACGAGGAAATCCCGGCCGAGATTGCACGCCAGGCCATGCTCCAACGTATACCGGAGGGGATTGTGAATACCTTGCTCGATTACCAGGCCAAGTCGGTGGGCCAGCCAGCACCGGTGTTGCCAACGGTGGAGGAGGTGACCGGACAGCCGGCGCGGACGTTCCGCCAATGGGCCACGGACCATGCTGCCGATTTCCGGTGACGGCGGTACAGGTTGGGTGACAGGCGTCGAGAATAAGCTTGCCGTGGCCCGAATGATGCAAGAGATGGCTGCTTAATGCCCAAGGAGAGTAGGGTATGAACGAAGCATACTCAGATGCATTGGTCTTTTTCGGTGCTACGGGCGACCTCGCCTACAAGCAAATTTTCCCGGCCCTCCAAGCACTTGTCGCGCGTGGCGTGCTAGATGTGCCCATCATTGGTGTCGCACGCTCGGGCTGGAATCTCGATCAGCTACGCGCGCGCATGGGAGATAGCCTCCGAGAGCACGGCGGTATCAATCAAGCGGCCTTTGATAAGCTTTCCTCCTTGTTGAACTATGTCGACGGCGATTACGCAGACCCGGCAACGTTTACCCAGATGACCAAGGCGCTCGGCAACGCCAAGCGACCGCTCTTCTATCTAGCGATCCCGCCCAGTATGTTCGGACCCGTCGCGGAGGGGCTCTCCACGGTGGGCTGTGCCGAAAACGCGCGGGTGGTGGTCGAGAAGCCGTTCGGACGCGACCTTGCTTCGGCCCAAGCGCTCAACGGCATCCTGCACGAGCACTTTCCTGAGGAGGCCATTTATCGCATTGATCACTATCTCGGCAAGGAGGCAGTGCAGAACATTCTCTACACACGGTTCGCCAACACCTGGCTTGAGCCGCTGTGGAATCGAACGTATCTTTCGCACATACAGATCACGATGGCCGAGAATTTCGGCGTGCAGGGCCGGGGCAAGTTCTATGAGGAGGCGGGTGCCATCCGTGATGTGATCCAAAACCATATGCTGCAACTGGTGGCTTGCCTGATGATGGAGCCGCCCACCGGTAGCACTCCTGAGCCGCTGCGCGATGCCAAGGCTACCATCATTAAGGCGATTCGCGAAATCAGTCCACAAGACGTCGTACGCGGCCAGTTTCAAGGCTACCGGAGCGAGGCAGGCGTGGCTCCTAATTCGACCGTCGAGACCTTTGCGGCGGTCCGGCTGTTCGTTGATACGTGGCGTTGGGCCGATGTGCCGATTTATATCCGGGCCGGCAAGGCACTGCCGGTGACGGCCTGTGAAGTGCTGGCAACGTTCCGCTGTCCGCCCTTTTCGGTCTTTGGCGAGTCGGCGTATGATGGCATGAACCACCTACGCTTGCGCCTCAGTCCCGAGTTGGTCATCGCACTGGGCACGCGCGTCAAGAAACCCGGTGGAACGATGGTCGGCGTGCCGGTCGAGCTAGAGGTGATGCGCCGCGAACGGACTGGGATGGCACCGTACGAGCGGCTGTTAAACGATGCGATGCATGGCGATGCGACGCTCTTTGCGCGGCAGGACGAGGTCGAAGCGGCCTGGGAAGTTGTCGATCCAATTCTCGGCGATGTGACGCCGGTGCATGAGTATGAGCAGCAGAGTTGGGGACCGGCCGAGGCGAATGCGCTCATGACGGAGGACGGCGGCTGGCATGATCCGTTGGCCAAAGAGCCGGCCGAGGATGAAGTCGCTGAGCCGGAGGCGACAACGGCATAACCACCTGCGGTTACAAGCAGCCGCTGGGAGTGTCGCGGCTGCGTAGCCCCGCAATGCTATGGTCTCTCGTCCTGCCATAGCCGCTGCATCTCGGTGGAACTCACGAGGAGTTCATCAAAGCTCCCTTGGGCGACGAGGTGTCCGTCCGCCATAAGCAGCACTTGGTCGGCTCGCCGCAACGCCAGCGGACGGTTTGAGACGACCAAGCACGTCACGTCACGGTCGCGGGCGAAGAGCCGCCGCCACAGCTCCGCCTCGGTTTCGGCGTCGAGCGCCGAGGAAAGGTCATCGAAGACCAGTAACGTGGCCTGTCGCACAAACATCCGGGCCGCAGCTGCCCGCTGGATCTGGCCGCCGGAGAGCTTTACGCCCCGCGGACCGACCAGCGTGTCGAGCCCACGCTCGAGGGCCAGGAGGTCTCCTTCCAGGACAGCCGCGTGAGTCGCTGCCGTGAGCGCGGCCGGGTCGTCGGGACGGCCGAGCAGCAGGTTCTCGCGCAGTGTCGCGCTCAACAGGCGCGGCACCTGCGGCGTATAGGCGCTGCGTGGCGGGACAAAGAAGGTCGCAGGGTCGTCGACCAGCCGTCCGTTCCAGTGGATCTCGCCGGCGCCGCGTGGCAACAAGCCGAGCAGGACGTGCAGCAGCGTCGACTTGCCGGCGCCGATCCGCCCGGTAATCACAGTAAAGGAGCCACGCTCCAGGACGAACGAGAGGTCGGCAATCCCGCGAATGTTGCCCGGATGGTCATAGCTGAGTCCGCGCACTTCGAGGCGCTCGAGCCGCTCGTGCGGCGGGACGTGTCCTTCAGGCGGGGGCAGATCGGCCGGATCGCCCCGCAGGTAGACAGGCGCGGGCGCGACCAGCGCATTGGGCGGCTCGCCTGGAACGATCGCCTGCATGCGGCCGAATGACACCTCAATATGCTTCAGGTCACTAATCAGACGGCCGATTTCGGCTGGGTACCAGGTGAGTTGGTCAAGGTAGACAACGAACAGGGCCAGGTCGCCGATGGTCACTCTGCCCGCGCTAATCGCCCGGGCGCCTAACAGCAACACCACGCCGGTACCGAGGTGCACGATATTGACGTTGAGCGACTCGAGCGCCTGGCCGAAGACACTGTCTCGCACGGCCAGACGCCGCCGCGTGTCGCCCAGGTCCGTCAGCCGTGCCACGGCATTGTCCGCCGTCCCGGCGACTTTGACGGCAAGCTGTGCGCCGACCAGCTCACCAAGGAATCCGATAAACCGTCCGGTCGCCTGGCGAGACACGGTACGGTAGGTCATGATCTGGTTGCCGAGCGCCTGTGCCAGGAATGAGCTCAGCAGCAGCGGCACGAACAGCGCCACCGTGATGACGGAATTGACGTGCCACAGCACAACCGCCGCCCCGACGGCGAAGAACGACCGCCCGATCAGGTCGCCGACGGCGTCGAGCGCGTCGGCGATGATCTCGGGGTCGTCACGGAAGCGGCTGATTGTCTCGCCGGCCGATGCTGGCAACCCGTGGCGACCGTAACCGCGCAAGATGCCTATGCATAGGTTGCGCTGCATGAGCACCTGGGCCTTCTGCTGCAACGGGCTCCACGGATTTCCGAGGACCGGACCGGCAAACACCTCCACGAGCTGGACTGCGACCAGCAGGACGATCGCACTCCAGGCGTTCAGCCCGGTCGATGCGCCTGCGAGGGCATCGAAGAAGGCGCGGGTCGCTAGACCGAGTGGGATCGGCAGGATGAAGTACACTAGGATGGCGAAGAAGGTGTTCGCCGCAAAATAGCGCGCACTGAAGCGCACCAGCCGGAGCACCACAATGATCGGTCTCATGCCAACTCCTCCGTCATTCCGGCGCGGAGCAGGCGGGCGAAGCGCGAGCCAGGATCGCGCAGGAGGTCAGTCCGGCGGCCCAGCTCAGCGACGCGACCCTCTTCAAGGATCAGGATGCGGTCGGCGCGTTCGACGGTATGGAGCCGATGGGCAATGACGACGCCGGTGCGACCGTGCAGGAGGCGTGTCACAGCGCGCTCAAGCCAGCGCTCAGTGGCAGGGTCGAGCCGCGACGACGCCTCGTCGAGGATAACCAGGCCGGGGTCCTTCAAGAACACGCGGGCCAGCGCGACGAGTTGGGCCTCGCCGGCCGATAGCCCGCGGCCCCCGGGTCCGAGCCGCGTGTTCAGTCCGTCGGGCAGACCATGCAACCACTCGTCGAGCCCGAGCTCGACGAAGACCGCCCGCAGCCTGTCTGCCGGGACGGTCCGATCCCACAGCGCTACGTTCTCGTACAGCGTGCCCTGGAAGAGCTGCACGTCCTGCGTGACGAGGCCAACGCGCGCCCGCAGCGCGTCGAGCTGCGCATTGCGGAGGTCGGTGCCACCGAGCCAGATTGTGCCCTCGGTCGGGTCGTGCAGGCGGAAGAGCAGCCGCGAGATTGTGGTCTTGCCCGAGCCGGTCCGGCCAAGCAGGCCGAGCACCTCGCCGGGCTCGACGCGGAACGACACGCGTTGCAGGACCGGCTCGGCCTCGTAGGCGAACGACACGCCGTCAAGCGTGACTGAGAGCGCGCCCGCCGGGAAACCTGCGCCCGGACCGTCGACTACTCGAGCGCGGATCGCGAGCAGCTCGCCCACTCGCGCCATCCCGCCTGTCGCCTGCTGAAAACTATTCATCTCGCGCGTGAGTCGCTCAAGCGGTTGCCGCAGCATGCTGGTGTAGCGAAAGACGAGGTAGATGGCTCCGAGCGTGATTGCGCCCGTGTTGTGGAGCGCGGTGCTGAACCCGAGCGCCGCCCCGGTACCCAACACTAGGAGGAGCCCGACGACGGCGTTGAACAGCGAGCCGGCCATGACTGCGGCCCGAACACGGTGGAAGCGTGCGGCCAGTTGTTCTAGGAGGCGGCGGATGACATAGGCGTCGGCGCCGCTCGTCTTGATGTCGGGCAGCGCGGCAAGCCAGTCGTCGAGGTAGCCGATCACCTCGGCAGTAGCTTGGCGGACAGCCTGCGCGCGTACGCCCACGAAGCCGCCGCTCTGAGTCATAAAGACGAGCGCGGCCAGGGTGAAGATCGTCAGCAGCGCACCAATGCGCCAGTCCTCGCGGGCGAGCAGGACGAGGACCCCCAGCAGGAAGATGGCGCTGCCGAGCATCTGGACGACGAAACGCGCGAAAAAGTCGGCGATCGCCGCGACGTCGCCGTCGATCCGCTCGATCAGCTCGCCCGTCCCATGCTCGGCGTGAAACGAGGCATCGAGATCGAGCACGTGGCGGGTCAGGTCGGCGCGCAACGCATTAGTCGTGCGCCAGCCAAGGTCCTCGGCCAGGTACGTCTCGGCAACGGACGTGGCCAGTGCGAGAAGGGCAACGCCGGTGAAGAGCAGGGCGATGGAAACGAGCCGCTCGAACGGCTGGCCAGCCTGTGCTCGATCAATGAACGTGCGAACGATTTGGGGGTTGGCGAGTTGCAGGCCAATACCGGTGAACAGGAGGAGGCCGAGCAGGACGGCGCGCGGCCACTGTGGTCGTAGATAGGTTGTGAGCAAAGTACGGTCGAGTTTTCGCAGCAAGTGACACTCCTTGAGTACCTTTGGAACAAGGACGAACGGAACGGCTGCTGCACCCGTACGCATGACGGCGACGTCTATCTTTCACTGTGGTCAAAAAAAGACACGATGGTCAGGGGGATCCCATGAGCGCAAAACACGATGACCACAGGGCGAAGATACACCCGTAGCTACTTCGGTGTGTTAGATATGCTGGATCACGTCTATTGAACCGGCAGATAGGCCACCGGACGTGCGCTGTAGCTAAGCTACGAGTCGCAAACCAGTAGATTACCCGCGTTCACACGCCGCAATTGATGGAGGTGTCGGTCGCCAAGCGCACTTACAGCCGACGCACACCGGAGATGGTGAGCAGCCCTAAATTGTACGCTGGTGCCGTCATCGCGTTCCCTCCCTTGGCATACGTCTATATGCTATTGCACTGTACCACAGCCCGGGAGCACGATCAACTAGGCCTCAGACAGAATAGGGCTACGCCGAAGCGGTGTTTCGAAAAAGCCCGCAATCTCCTCCTGCAACTAGCGTTGATTGCCTTTGACAACCATGAGATAGTGTCAATGGTGCGCCAAGATGTGGCGCGCCAACTGCGGGTGGCACGGGTCCGGCACCTGCGCTATCACTTGCACCAGGCTGGTATGCTTCCACTGGTCTATCGGGTCGCTCCTTTGCATTTGGTCATGACAAAGGTACCATACTCGATGGACTCCTGACTTTGACAGACCGTGTCATGTGGCCACACCATGATCTATGACAATCCCGTAGAGAACATTTTCAGCGCAGCCCTGGAGACGAGGTAGAGTGCTTTCCTTTTCACATATTTCGTTCCGCTACCGAAGGTCGTCCCATCCCGTGTTCAACGACTTCTCATGGGAAGTGCCGATGGGTAGGACGGTGCTGCTTGGACCTAATGGAGCAGGGAAGTCAACACTGTTAGCCCTTGGGGCTGACGCCTTACGACCAACCCAGGGACAAATCTGTATGAGCAGCTTGAACGCGCAGTATCGTAGCCAACGAGCAGCATACCGGCGTGCGGTTGGCTGGATGCCACAGCAAGTGCGGGCCGTGCCGGGACTGACAGCTCAAGAACAAGTTGCATATGCGGCGTGGCTCAAGGGGATGCCCACAACGTCTGCATGGGTAGCTGCTACGAAGGCACTCGACCAAGTCGGCTTGGCAGAGCAAGCTGAGCGGAAGACGGCGACGCTGTCAGGGGGGCAACTCCGTCGGGTTGGTCTTGCACAGGTGCTGGTACACGATG
>JBBRHB010000054.1:0-13623 GCA_038223355.1 Chloroflexales bacterium | reverse complement strand
GCCGATGCCTACGAGCGCTTGCTACTCGATGTACTGCTTGGCGACTCGACTCTGTTTGCGCGCCGTGATGAGGTTGAAGCCGCCTGGACGATTATCGATCCGATCCTAAGTTACTGGGGCTCGACCCCCGCCGCCGAGTTTCCAAACTATGATTCCGGTACGTGGGGCCCTGCTGCCGCTGATGAGTTACTTGGCGCTCAACATCGACGCTGGCGCAAACCATAGCTGCTAAGACGAGGTTACGATGACTGATATTCCACTAATGGAGCTCGCCTCCGACGCGACCGGTACCCTCAGCCATGAGGCCATTGAGAGCATGCTGCACGCGATCTGGGATGACCTTAACAAGTCCAACCCCACATCACGTACGCGCGTGCGGACCTTGAATCTACTGATCTATGTTCCTGAAGAGCCGACGGATGAAATCCGCCATGAGATTGCCGCTGCGGCCCTGGCTCATCCCGGTCGGACCATTACGATCCATCCCGACACTGGGCCGGCCCATGCTGAAGTAACCGTCGCCTGCCGTATCGGTGGAAGCGCAGAGGCCTGTAGCGAGCAAATTATGCTGCGGGGTGGCGATAGTGACGGCGAAGCATTGCTAAGCCTGGCACTCGCGCTCCTCCATCCAGGCCTGCCGGTAGCCTTATGGTGGTATGGCCCCCCCGCTTTCGATCGTCGTCCGTTTCTTACCTTGCTCGATGCCGCCGATCATGTATTGGTCGACTCACGTACATGGCCTGAGCCCTACGCCCCACTGCGCCAACTGGCTGAGATCCGCAAGCGTTATATGGGCATTCTGCGCTTTAGCGATCTCCAATGGGTTGCGATTACGCCGTGGCGCCAGCAGATTGCCCAGGCCTTTGATGCGCCGATGGTTCATGAGATCATACCGGAGGTTAACGCGGTCGTGCTCCGCTACAACGATCCCCGCTATATGGTAGGCGCGTGGCTACTAGCAGGCTGGTTAATGAGCAGCCTAGATTGGCAGCTTGCCGATGGTCCGCCCCTGCACGATCAAACCGGTGTGACCATTCCCCTCCACGCCGCTGGCCGTCCTATGACCCTTGCGCTACGGACTCAAGGGCCCGGTGATGGGATTACCGGCATTAGCTTACATTCTGCTGCATCGGCTGCTACCTCGTTTTCCTGTGAGTTGCTGCCGGATGGTGTCAACGTTATCGCGCGTATGGAAGTAGCCGGCGCCTCGTCGTTAGAGCGCGTCACGCCCCGCCTGCGCTTACCCATGACGACACTCATTGGCGAAGAACTCGCTTTGGGCAATAATGATCCGGTCTATACTCGGACCCTTGATATTACCGTCGCCTTGGCCGAGAAGCTGCGAGGCAGCCTATGAAACCGGATGTAGAGGTACTTGATGATGCGGTCTCCCTGGCGCACACCGCCGCACAACTCATCGTTGATCGCGCCAAAGCAAGTGGCGAGCGCTTTACCCTCGTTCTGTCTGGCGGCTCAACACCCAAGGCCATCTATCGCCTACTGGCGCAGTTGCCGCTGCGCGACGAAATTCCCTGGGCTGCCGTCCAGCTCTTTTGGGGGGACGAGCGCAGTGTGCCCCCCGATCATGCCGACAGCAACTTCCGCACAGCCCGCGAGGAGCTAATCGACCATGTGCCAATCCCTGCAGCCAATATTCATCGCATCCACGCCGAACTGCCTGCTCCAGAAGCTGCTGCGGCCTACGAGGCCGATCTTCGGCACTCCTTCGGCTCGGTTGCGCTCCCTCGCTTCGACCTCGTGCTTTTAGGAATGGGTGACGAGGGTCACACCGCCTCACTCTTTCCTGACACAACGGCACTAGACGAAACACAACGCTGGGTAGTGGCCAACTATGTACCTAAGCTCCATACCGACCGCATTACCTTAAGCTTCCCGGTCATCAATAACGCCCAAGAAATCGTCTTTCTGGTGGCCGGTGCTGCGAAGCAGGAGGCGCTGGGCCATGTTCTATACGGCCAGCATGATGAGCTACCGTTGCCGGCGGCTCGTATTGCCCCGACCAATGGCCGGTTACTTTGGCTTCTCGATCGCAGTGCCATGCCGCTGACCAATCACTAATGCTATGCGGGGCTGCTACCAGACGCGGCAGAGCAGCCCTTTAAGATAGCTGCTTTCTGGAAAAGACAGCAGCACGGGATGATCAGGAGCCTGACTCAACTGTTCCAGAATTTGGACGTCCCGCCCTGCATCGACGCTCGCGCCGAAGACCACCTTTTGAAACAGATCGGCGCTTATGAGCCCCGAGCACGAAAAGGTCGCCAGGATGCCACCAGGTCGTAACAGCCCCATGGCCAGCAGGTTAATATCTTTATAGCCCCGGCAAGCTCGTTCTACCTGCGCTGCGTTCGCGGCAAACTTAGGCGGGTCGAGGATAATCACATCAAAGCGTCGCTCCTCGGCCCGCATCCGGCGTAGCTCGCCAAACACGTTACCGGCGATCTGCTCGACCGGCGTAATACATTGGTTGCGGCGCAAGTTCTCAAGCGCTTGTGCCAGCGCGTCGGTCGAGCTATCGATTGCGGTAATCTGCTCGGCACCCGCCCGGGCCGCATGTAATTCAAAGCCGCCGGTATACGAAAAGCAGGACAAGACGTCGGCGCCTCCACAATACGCCGCTACCCGTTCCCGATTAACCCGTTGATCGAGGTATGCGCCCGTTTTTTGTCCGGCTGCAAGGTCGATGCCGAAGTGTAGATCGTTCTCCAACACGTCTAGCCCCTCTGCGGGCACGCTGCCCCAACGCAATCCCTCGCTTCGCTCCAAGCCTTCTTTGGCGCGTACCTCGGCATCACTTCGCTCGTATATGCCCTGCGGCTGTAGCTCTTCTGCCAGGATCCGCACTATTGCATCACTGCGTACCGCCGCTCCCACCGTTAGCAGTTGCATCGCCAAGCAGTCGCCATAGCGATCAACAATCAGTCCCGGCAGCCGGTCCGACTCAGAAAAAATGAGGCGATAAGCGGTTGTTTGCGGGTCGGCAGCCAGCGCAGCGCGCCCTTGTATCGCCCGCCGAATACGGCTCTGCAGCAGCTCGTCGGTGATCGGCTCATCCTCGGCCCAACTCCACAGCCGGACGCGTATCTGTGAACTGCCACTCCAGCTGCCCCATGCCAACCATTTGCCGCTAGCGTCACGCACGCTCACTGCATCACCGTCAAGCGGCTGTCCATCGACACGGGCAATGGCACCACTGAAAATCCAGGGATGGCGCTGCCTGACGGCCTTATCACGTCCCGGCTTAAGCGTAATCTGAACTTGAGTCATCGCCGCACTGTAGCATGCCCAACATTACGGGGCAAACGTTGTCAGCCCCAGCTTTCGCTGCGTATCGCTTGTCGGGACAGCACTACACAGACTGCAAAGATGCCGACCAATCCATAGAAGGACGGCACGAGCGCCAGCAATCCCCAACCGCGATGTGCAAAATTATAAACTGCGGGGTGCAGCCCTTCCCAACCCGGCGGAATCCAGCACAGCAGCACACTTAACAGCAAACGACGCACTAAACCGCGCTGTGGCCTCATTTCCAGACGCCGAATACACCAACATAACGGCCACATCAACATAACGAGATTATAAAACCCGTTGGATGGGACCAGTAGCAACATTCCAGTAATCCACACCGCCAACCCCGCCCATTCGTCCCCTTGCCGGCCTTGCGCTGTTGACCACGCCGTCAGCATGACCACTACCAGGATGCTCAATCCCCCCAATATCTGCGCAAGCTGCGGCTGTATGAGCGGTGCGACACCATAAGCATGTTGTGTAAGGAGCCGCTGCCAGAAACCCCAGATCGATACATTAAACTGTGCGGCATAGGGATACTGGGCCAGCTGCAAAACCTGCGAGAAGGCACGGTAGGGTACAGTGCCGTATGGCAACATCGGCAGCAAGCTGGTACCAATCCCCACTACTATCCCCATCCCCAGCACACGCCATTGCCGGCGGAGGAGCGACCAACCAAATAGCCAGCCGGGAAAAAGTTTGATCGCTGTTCCTACTGCCCACATTCCTCCCCGTATTCCCACTCCGTCCGTTGCTCCCAGCGTGATCAGGCAGGCCAGCAGCAGACTTACTTGGCCCAATTGCAGTGTCACGCTGGTGGGTGATGCCACCGTGCCAACCAGCACCGCTGGACCCCACCATCTGCTCAATATTCGCGATGAGTTATGTTTCCAACATAGGCGCATATACGTCCATAGCAATCCCACGTTAATGCCGAACCAGATATATTGCGCCCATACAAGCGGAAACAAAGCCAGCGGTTGAAATAACCAAGCAATCAGCGGGGGATAGACATACACAGGCGGTGGTACGCCGCTGATTGGCTGCAGCCATCCCTGGAGATGATACGGCTCGCCGTACGTTGCAAAATTGCGTGCTGCCTGCCACTGAAAGCCGATATCAGAGACATTGGTCGTAATTAAGCGCGCGATCCAGCTCAAGGTGACAATACTTAACACCCCGCACATGATGTTAATCATCAAGCGATAGCGCCCGTGGTCAATGGGCACAGTGCTAAGTATAGCTTGACCTGTTTTGCTCAATCGCGTCGCAGCTTACGCCTTAGGGGCTGTTTCATAGCGTTAGTTCGATGGCTCCAAGCGAATGCCTAAATGAAAGCTCGCCTCCAACGAGTATAACAAAGCCCAATGTTCTACCCAGTCCTGTCTCACCCGGCTCCTTGGTCCGGGTCGCCACGGGGCTAAACAGGGTCGTCGCAGCTGTCGCCCGGCTAAGTGTCCTCATGGTCTCCTCCTCATGCTACAATACTCCTGCCTGCGACCGCTTGTGGCGCAGAGCTGGCATCCTCCATCATTGGAGCACCTGGACCATAGGAGGCCGGGATGCACACATCCGAAGCATATCCGCGCATTGCGATAATCGGCGCGGGACGTGTTGGCACGGCGTTAGGCCTAGCCTTGCACCACGCAGGCTATCCCATCACAGCTGTTGCCAGTCGAACGATTGATCATGCCACTGAGCTTGCGCAGCTCGTCACAGCCCCCCAACTGCCACTTCTTGCCGCTGTCCAGAACGCCGATCTGGTGCTGTTCGTCGTCCCGGACGACGCGATTCACCCCTTGGCTCAGGTCGTGGCCGATGCCGGCAGTTGGCAGCCGGGACAGTTGGTCGTGCATGCCAGCGGCGCGTTGCCAGCAGCAGCGTTAAGCCCGGCTGCCGCCCAGGGTGCCCACATTGGCTCATTCCATCCATTGGCGGCCTTTGCCCGCCGCAATACGACCCTGCCGGCCGGTCTGACGATCGCCGTCGAGGCCGCTGAGCCACTCCGTAGGATATTGCACCGGCTTGCTCATGATTTGGGCGGTCAGCCACTCGATCTCACCGCAGACGCCAAGCCCTTGTACCATGCCGCCGCCGTCTTGGCCTCGAATTACACGGTCGTACTGGCTGCCCTTGCAACCCAACTCATCGCTGCGACCGGCGCACCCGAGGAACGTGCCTTAGAGGCGCTGCTTCCCTTGCTCGATACAACCCTTGCGAATCTGCGCCGTGATGGCTTACCGGCGGCTCTAACGGGTCCCCTAGTGCGCGGTGATAGTGGCACGGTCACGCGCCATCTGACTGCCTTGGATACCCAGTATCCCTTGACGGCCAATGTCTATCGTGCCCTCGGTGAGGCCGCGCTGGCCCTTCTAAGCGAGAGCCATAACCCGGCCGCGTTAGGCAAGCTGGCCGCCGCTTTGGCGCCCTATCGTTTGACAGATGAGGCCTTGTGATGCGCACAACGATTCAAGATCTCGCGGCGATGAAACGCCGCGGCGAACGCATTCCTATGCTGACCGCCTATGATTACACGACGGCCCGCCTAGTAGAGGCCGCCGGTGTCCGCCTAATGCTCGTCGGCGATTCCGGCGGCCAGTGGATGCTAGGCCATCCGACCACTGTCGAGGTGACACTTGATGAAATGGTATTAATGACCCGTTCGGTTGTCCGCGGGACGCGTGATGCGTTGGTGGTTGGCGATTTACCGTTTATGACCTATGCCACGCCCGAGCAAGCACTATTCGGCGCCGCGCGGCTGATGCAGGAAGGCGGTTGCCAGGCGGTCAAGCTCGAAGGTGGCGCGGCCGTGGCCGCAACTGTCCGCCGCCTGACTGACTTTGGCGCGCCCGTCATGGGCCACCTCGGCTATACGCCGCAATCGGTCAACGTGCTCGGCAATTTTCGCGCTCAAGGCAAGGAAGCTGCGACGGCACGCCGCTTAATCGACGATGCTCTGGCGCTCGAAGCGGCCGGTGCGTTTGCTATTGTGCTTGAACTGGTCCCCACTGATTTGGCCGCTGCCATTACTTCGCGTTTGCGCGTGCCCACCATTGGTATCGGCGCCGGTCCCGGCTGCGACGGTCAGGTGCAGGTGCTCCATGATATGCTGGGCCTCCTCGATGATTTTTTACCACGCCACGCGCAACGCTTTGGCAATCTGGCGGCGGCTACCAAAGCAGCGGCTGCGGACTACATCACTGCTGTACACGATGGTACCTTTCCAACCGCCGACCACGCCAGCAAGATCGCTCCCGATGAGCTGACTGCGGCCCTCGCCGACCACGCATGAACCAACCGGCGACGGACGGGCTCGCAGACTTGCGGTCGGTGCCCGGGGTTAAGCTGATCGGCCAGCCGGTTGTCTGGGTTTCCAGTACGGGCTCGACCAACGACGATCTAAAGCTTCGAGCCCGTACTGGTGCACCTGCCGGACTTGTGCTTGTCACTGATGAGCAAACCGCAGGACGCGGTCGTCGTGGGCGCAGCTGGCAAGCTCCGCCCTCAAGTAGCTTGCTCCTGTCCATCCTGCTGCGTCCCACGTGGCTGACCGCTCCTGACGGGTTTCTGCTCACGATGCTTGCGGCCGTCGCTACAGCCGAAGCAATCGAGTCGGTGACCGGCATCACGGTCGGTCTGAAGTGGCCCAATGATCTTCAGCACGCCGAGCATAAGCTCGGTGGCATCCTGGTCGAGACCGAGCTGCACGCTGATGCTTATGCCTGGGCCGTTATTGGTCTTGGCCTTAACGTGAACTGGGACCCACAGAACACTCCCCTCTTGATCAATCCGGCCACCAGTGTGGCCACTGCTCGCGGTGAGCCGGTTAATCGCGTTGTACTATGTACTGCCCTCTTACAATCGTTCGACCTATGGTATGCACTGCTACAACGTGGTGCCCATGCTACCCTCTTTGCCGCTTGGCAGTCACGTCTCACCACCCTCGGTCGTCAGATCAGTGCCGAAACCCCCGCGGGTCTCCTAACGGGCTATGCAGAGGGCGTTGATCCACAAGGTAGCTTGCTCCTCCGCACGGCCGACGGCAACTGCCATACATTGCGCGCCGGCGAAATTACTGTGCGGCCGTCGCCAGCTTCCACCACTTGACAACGCCTGTGCTCGCGGGTATGATGCTGACCGCGAGGCAACTCGATGTTATGCCGCAACACACCGTACGACCCGCACTGGCGATGCTGCCCTACACAATCTGTGTGGGGATTTTCCTTTTATGGGCCATGCCCGCATAGCATCTAGAACCGATGTACCGAGGAGGGACAGGCGATGAGTGCAGCACCGCAGCATACCTTGGCAGGTGCCGAGATCGTCCTCGGCCCAACCAACTATGGCAAGTCTACCGTTCGACTCGTTAAAGTCACGCGTGTCGCTGACCGTCATGAGGTGCGTGATCTCACCGTGGATGTGACCTTTACCGGTGACTTCGAGCCGGCATATGTACAGGGCGATAACCGCGCTATGTTGGCGACCGACACTATGCGCAACACCATCTACGCCCTGGCACCCGAGCATCTTGTCGCCAGTATCGAACAGTTCGGGCTGGTCCTCGTCAACCATTTTCTGGCTGTCGCTCCAGCTGCGGAACGTGTCGAGGTGCGCCTCGTCGAGTATCCATGGCATCGGATCGAGGTTGGTGGCCTCCCCCATGCCCACTCCTTCACCCGTGGCTCAGGCGAGCGCGTGGCCATCGTGAGCGGTACCCGCGACTCGCAGGAGATTGCCGCCGGCATTGATAACCTTCTGATCCTCAAGGCCACCAACTCGGGCTGGGAGGACTTTCTGCAAGATCAGTACACGACACTCCCGGATGCTCGTGACCGCATTCTCGCTACCATGCTCACGGCGACATGGTCATATGCCCCACCGACGCCCGGCGACTTCGACTACCTGTGGGAGGGCGTGCATGCTTGTATCCTCACGACCTTTACCGATCATTACAGTCCCTCTATGCAAAATACGCTCTATCGTATGGGCAAGGCGGTGCTCGAAGCCTATCCTGTCGTCCAGAAGATCCATTTTTCGCTCCCCAACAAACACCACCTGCTCTATAACCTCGCGCCCTTTGGCCTGGAGAACAACAACGAAATCTTCCACGTGACGACCGATCCTTTTGGCCTGATTGAGGGGACGGTCGAGCGACGACATTGAACGCATCTGAGTTGAGGAGGTTGATGCGCGAATAGTTGATCAATGCGGGGGCCAGTCCCCCGTGGCCCGCTTGCCGGCTACAGAATCGTACAGCTTTAACTTGGAGAATCGAATGCGAACCACACACCTTTGGCGTTGGACCGGGCTCGTAGCTGTTTTTGCGATGCTACTTAGTGCCTGCGGCGGGACTCCCACGACCTCGACAACCGGCACCACCTCCGCCCCGACGACCGCCGCAGCCACTACTGCCGAGGCTACATCCGCTGCGACGATGGCAGCCGCGACGGCTGCTGCTACGGTGGCCGCAACGACCGCTGCTGCCCCCGCCGGCAACTTCCAGATTCCGACTGCCGAGCAGGGCAAATTCAATATTGCCATGGTATTGCTTGGGCCACATGATGACGGCGGCTGGTCACAGGCCCATTATGAAGGTCTGCAATACGTCGAAAAGAACGTGCCCAACGTCCATACGGCTTATGTCGAAAACGTGCCCGAAGGTGCCGACTCCGAGCAGGTCTTCCGTAGTTTGTCGCGCAAAGGCTTCAACCTGATCATGGGCACCTCCTTTGGTTACATGGACCCCATGGAGACCGTCTCAGCCGACTTCCCCAACGTCACCTATATTCATCTCACCGGCTATAAGACCAACAAGACCAACTTCGGCAACCTCTTCGGTGCCATGGAAGACATGAAGTACCTGGGCGGCATGCTGGCCGGCGCGCGCGCCAAGAAGGACGGTCAGACCAAGCTCGGCTACATGGACACCTTCCCCATCCCCGAAGAGTTGCGGCTTGGCAATGCCTTCGCACTCGGCATGCGCAAGACCTGCGCCGATTGTACGCTGGACGTTCGCGGTATTAACACCTGGCACGACCCGGTCAAAGAAAAGGAGGGTGCGGCCTCGCTCTTCGACGCCGGCGCCGATGTCGTCTTTACCGGTGCCGACACTCCTGCTCCTGCCGATGTGGCCCAAGCCAAGGGCAATAAGTGGGGCATTACTTATGATTGGGGTGGTAGCTGCAAAGTTGACCGCTGCTTGACCACCTTCTACTGGAACTGGGGTCCGGTGTACGCCAAGCTGGCCAAGGGGATTATTGATCACAGCTACAAAGTCGGCTACGACTATTTCGATGCCGATAGCGGTGCTCTCGGTTTATATGGCTTCATGGAAGGCCAGCAGCTCACCAAGGGTGAGGCTGATCTCCCACCCGAAACCATTCAGATGGTACGCGATACCTTGAGTAAAATGTTAGCGGGCAAGTTCACCCGCTTCGACGTCTTCTCTGGCCCGATCACGGATAACACAGGCAAGGAGATTGTGCCGGCCGGCTCTAAATTGACTCAGGCCGACCTGGATCAATTTGATCCGAAAACTGGCTGCAAATACTGTATGCATTGGTGGGCTGCCGGGATCAATGCCCAGGTGCCGCCGCTCCAATAAGCAAGGCAGCGTCACCATCGTTTGCTAGGAGAACGCGATGAGCGAGGTCGTTAACATGGTCACCATGCGCGGGATCGTTAAGCGTTTTCCTGGCGTCCTGGCCAACGACAACGTGGATTTTGATCTCCGCCGTGGCGAAATTCACGCGCTACTGGGCGAGAACGGTGCCGGCAAGAGCACCTTAATGAATATGCTTGCCGGCCTCTACCGTCCTGATAGCGGGACCATTATCGTGAACGGCAAGCCCCTTTCGTTGGCTTCACCGCGCCATGCCATCGCAGCCGGCATTGGCATGATCCATCAACATTTCATGCTCGTTCCTTCCCAGACCGTGACGGAGAATATCCTGATCGGTCTGGATCAACCCCGTTTCCGCCTTCAGCTTGGCCAGTACGAGCGCAAGGTCGCCGCCCTTAGCGAGCGTTTCGGTTTGCAGGTCGATCCCCATGCCCCGGTTTGGCAGCTTTCGGTCGGTGAGCAGCAGCGCGTCGAGATTCTCAAGATGCTGTACCGCGGTGCCGATGTACTAATTATGGACGAGCCGACGGCAGTCCTGGCTCCCAACGAGATCGAAAGCCTGTTCGCGACGCTTCGTTCCATGGCGGCTGAAGGCAAATCCATCATCTTTATCAGCCACAAACTACAGGAGGTCATGGCGATCTCCGACCGTGTTACGGTACTCCGCCGCGGGCGGGTAACGGCCCGTGACGTGCAACCCTCCCAAAGTAGTCCGGCCGAGTTGGCCCGCCTCATGGTCGGTCGCGAAGTCTTGTTCCATCGCGATAAGGCACCGGTCGAGGTCGGAGCCGTTACTCTCTCCGTCGAGGACGTCGACGCCCAGAACGACCGTGGCCTGCCTGCCCTCCGTGGCATCTCGCTACAGGTTCGGGCGGGTGAGATAGTTGGACTGGCCGGTGTCGCCGGTAATGGCCAGCGCGAGTTGGCCGAGGTTATCACCGGCCTGCGGCGCTGTACCAGGGGGCGGGTCCGGCTCAGTGACACAATCATTAGTAATGAGCCCGCCAACATCGCTATCCGGCGCGGCCTCTCCTATATTCCCGAAGACCGGACGCATGTCGGCAGTGCTCCCGACCTGAGCATCACTGATAACCTGATTATGAAGCAGTACCGCCGGCCACCGATCGGCCGGGGTTGGCGTATTGATGCCTCTGCGGCCGCTGCTTGGGCCGGCCATCTCAAAGACAGCTATGCTATCAGCACACCCTCCCTCGAAACGCACGCCCGGCTCCTCTCCGGTGGCAACCTTCAGCGCCTCATTCTGGCCCGCGAGATCTCGGCGCAGCCGGTCGCGATGGTCGCGATGCAGCCTACTCAGGGCCTCGACGTCGGCGCGATCGAGAGTGTGCATCGTCTGCTGCTCGAGCAACGGGCTGCGGGCGTTGCTATCCTCCTGATCTCTGAGGAGCTAGAAGAGCTTCTCGCCTTGAGCGACCGCATCTGTGTCATCTACGAAGGCTCTATCTCGGGCGAAGTAGACGATACAGATATCGAACGGATGGGCTTACTGATGACAGGCACGGTAACGGCATGATAACGAAAACAGATGGTGTTGCCCGTCGTCAGGCTCCTCTCACCTGGAGCTTTGAGCCGCGTGACCGTACACCGGCCTGGTTGCAGGCGGCCACATCGGCCGGCGCCGTCGTAGTCGCGCTGTTCATCGGCGCGATCATCCTGGCAATAGCCGGCGGCGATCCGATTGCAGCCTATGTCCAGATCGCTCGCTCCTCCTTCGGTGATCTGGGCGTCTTCTCCGATACGCTGGTCAAGGCTATTCCGCTCATGCTCGTCGGCTTGGCCTGTGCCCTAGCCTTCCGCATGCGTCTCTGGAATATCGGTGCGGAAGGCCAGTTTTTTCTCGGCGCTTGGGGCGCGAGCGCGGTGGTCCTGACGCCGCTCCTACCACCTACAACCTCAGGCTGGATCGTGATTCCGGCCATGATGGTTGCGGGTATGCTCGCCGGTGCCCTTTGGGGCTTCATTCCCGGTGTCCTAAAGGCTTACTTCAACGTCAACGAGATTATCTCGACCCTCATGCTCAACTACATTGCCATCGCCTGGAACGACTTCTTTATCTTTGGTGTTTGGAGCGAAGGGGGCTTTCAGATGAGCCGCGTCTTTTCGCGCCACGCCTGGCTGCCGAGACTGACCGATCTCTCCGCGTCGGTCCCGGCCTTCGCCGGCCTGACAACGCACCTGGGTCTCCTTTTCGCCTTGGTCGCGGCCGTTATCGTTTGGGTGATCCTGAAGCGCAGTCGTTGGGGCTACGAGATCCGGCTGATCGGTGATAATCCTCGTGCCGCCGAGTATGCCGGCGTGCCGATTCGGCGCTATACCGTGCTGGTCTTGATGTTTTCAGGTGCGCTTGCCGGCCTTGCTGGGATGTCCGAGATTAGCGGTGTCGTCCATCGTCTGCAAGGCGAAATCTCCCCCGGATATGGCTTCACCGGCATCATCGTCGCGTGGTTGGCGAAACTTAATCCTTTTGCGATCATCCTGGTCTCGATCTTATTCGGCGCGCTGATCCTGGCTGGACGCGAAATCCAACCGGGTGGCATTCCCCGCCTGATCCAGGGCATCGTGCTGGTTTGCCTAATCGCCAGCGATTTTCTACTGCGCTATCGCCTCCGTATTCGCCGGCCCGTGAGCCCCAGCGCCTAAAGGAGCCCTTATGCATCCTTTAATTATCTTGCAAGCTGGTGTGGCGACCGGTACGGTGCTCTTGTTCGCGACCCTTGGCGAAATCTTTGCTGAGCGCGCAGGCGTGCTTAATCTGGGTGTCGAAGGCATGATGCTCATGGGTGCCATGAGCGCGTTTAGCATCGCTGCCCGTACCGGCAACCCTTGGCTCGGCATTTTGATTGGGATGCTGGTCGCAGGGCTGCTCAGCCAACTCCACGCCGTGCTGGTGATCCACCTCCAATCCGATCAGGTCGTTAGTGGGCTGGCCCTCACGTTTGTCGGTACCGGCTTGAGCTTGGTTCTTGGCGAGGGACTAAGTAAAGCCGGTGGTGTTGCGCAACTGCCGGTCTTCTCGATCCCATTATTGGTTTCCATTCCGATCCTCGGACCGATCTTCTTCGATACCCAAAGTGTGCTGGTGTACCTGGGCTACCTGCTCATCCCGCTCACGTGGTATATCATCTATCACACCCGCGCCGGTCTGCATCTACGTGCCGCCGGTGAATATCCCGCCGCCGGTGATGCATTGGGCGTAAACATCTACCGCTTACGCTACTTCTATGTCTTCGTTGGTGGCCTGCTGGCCGGACTGGCCGGGGCCACAATCAGTCTTGCCGTCTCACCCGGGTGGTTCAGTGAGCTAACGACCGGTGGCCAGGGCTGGATTGCAGTCGCGCTGGTCATCTTTGCCCAGTGGAACCCACTGCGCGCGGCCTTTGGTGCCTACGCCTTTGGTACCCTGCGCCGTTTTGTGCTTGATATCCAGGGACCCACCACACTTTTTGGCCTGTCCAATCCCTTCCACTTCCATACCAACTTAAGCTTTTTCCTCCAGATGCTGCCCTACGCCTTTACCGTGCTGATCCTGGTCCTAAGTTCACGCGAGAGCGTCCGCAAGCGCCTTGGTGCTCCTGCAGCCCTAGGTCTCCCCTATGTGCGTGGCGCGCGAGGCCTCTGATGACGACTGTGACCGAACTGCAGGACCAGATCCGAGCTGCTCTCGGTGAGCGCCC
>JBBRHB010000053.1:0-13653 GCA_038223355.1 Chloroflexales bacterium | reverse complement strand
CTGCTTGCGTCACGAAGTTGCGAATTTCATCATCGCTATAGCTAGTCCACGCATCACTCTCGCCGCCCATCCCTTCGATCAGCTCCGCTTGACCTACGCGGTTGGCAATGGGATTAGACATAAATGGGTCGTTCATAATGTCAGGCATACGTACCTTTCCTCCCTGATTGTACATCTGCGCCTACGCAACTATAGTGTAGCACAGCTGTCCATGACAGTACTATTTCAGACCAAGTGCGAGCTACATGCGGCAAGCTCTAACGGTTACTAAACTGAATGTTTTCGGCTATCCAGCTCTGGTCTTGGGCATGTTTAGCTGTGCAAGTATAGCGTTTGTGATGCATGCTGCCCGCTTCGTTCGCATCGAAAGGGGCGATGATGCGTACGCTCCCGTCGCCAAGCTTTGTCTCCTGGACCATGGGTATGCTGACAAACGTAATACTCTTTGGATCGAGAAACTGAACCTGCACTCCCCGTTCGCAGCCCGCGCGGGCGGTGTTTGTTGTCGCAGGCACGAGTGTCGCGCTGGTGACAGCAATTTGGGCGGGTGTGGCTACAGGCTCAGTCACGACCGTGGCTTGACCGCAGGCGACGAGCATAAGCGCGACCATGATTATAAGCAGGTGGGTGCAGTGATACTTCATATCTCCCTCGCGTATGAGTATAGAGCCGTCGTTGGACCGAGCCAATAGCGCTCTGGTCATAGTTGTTAACATCCCATTGCACCCTGATGCCTTATAATAACGTGGGAGTCACATCAGAAGGTTTAGACATATGTATCCTCGAATTTTCAATGGTGCCGTATCACGCTGGCAAAAGTATGCTGCACATGCTCAGTCGGAACAGCAGGTCGGTCTGCGCGAATTGCGGATCGTGTATGGGATCTGGCTGTTCGCCTTCGCGCTCAAGCTGGCCGGCTCAAGCTGGGACGTTGCTTGGCACTTCCGCTACTTACGGGAAGATTTAGCAATCCCACATGTGGTTAATACGATTGGCCTCATGGTTGGTATGGCCGTCCTCGCCTACCAAACCGTGACTGGTTTCGCCGTGGACCGGTGGGGATTGCGGTTGGCGCAGGCCGGTGTCGCGATCTTCTTGGTCGCGGTGCCACTTGATGTGTTGAACCATCGCTTGTTTGGTCTGGACCTGACCTCTTTTAGCCCCACCCACATTATGCTCTACCTTGGCACGGCCGTCATGCTGATCGGCGTGATTCGCAGCTGGCTCAAGCTCGCGCCCGGCGGCTGGACCCGCCGCCTCTTCGGTCTTGCCTTATGGGGCTTTTTGTTAGAGGATGTCCTGTTTGCGCTTGGGCAGCAAGAGTATGGCCGGTTAGCGATCGATGCCTTTGACCGCGGCCATTCGTCGGCCAGCCCGGAGTTGATCGCAGCCGGGGGTGCCAACCTCAGAACTTTTGCGCTGGGCGGGGTACCGGTGTGGGTTTACCCGGTTTGGTTGATTTTGTCCAGCGTACTAGTCCTGGCTGCCGCCCGCCAGTTCCAAGGTGGCCACTGGACTGCAACCAGCGTCGCGGCGCTCTATCTTGGCTATCGCTACCTGGCCTACGTGATTCTGACAAGCCTTAGCTTTCCACCTTCGTTCATTCCATTAATGCTCCTGGGAGGAGCGGTGGTGATCGATCTGGCAATGGAGCGCCAATGGGGCGCGCTATTAACAACGGCACTGTTGGTCGGCGTGTATTACGCAAGTGCTTGGCTTATTGCGCAGGTGACGTTAATGCCCCAGTTCCCACTGGTGGCTGCACCTGTGATTGCGCTTGTTTTATGGAGCGGCTGGGCCATGTTCCGCTGGTGGCAACGCAACGGACACTTGAACCGTCCGGCCTGGCTAGCATAGAGTTTATGGTGTAATTTTGGTTGACATCTCCCCATTTCACCAGTAGAATAGTGGGCAGTGAGCGGGAGTGGCGCAATGGTAGCGCATGTGCTTCCCAAGCACAGGGTTGCGGGTTCGAATCCCGTCTCCCGCTCCACGAAGTAGAATTTTGGGATGTAGCCGATGCTGTGTCCCTTTCTTGTGCGCCTATTTCCCCACCGGGCCGCCCATCACGGACTATTGCATCTAGCATCACGTCGCGAGCCACAGTCCGCAGACTATAGTTTACTAGACCTGTTTCCAACGTTGTGCTGGGCAGGTTGATCCTGAAGTACAATAGACAAAACAAGGGAGAAGCATCGTATGACATTAAACGTCACCGGACTCGGTCACATCGCTCTGCGGGTCACGGATCTGGCACGGGCCAAGGCTTTTTATACCGAGACCCTCGGCTTTCATCCAGTAGTGGAAACAGAGGATCTCCTCCTCGTCAACGGGTACGGCCTCCTGCTCGGGATGCGGGGCAACGCTCAAGAGACGCCTCAGGGTGATCACTTCGATCCCTACCGTGTGGGGCTCGACCATGTTGCGCTTGCTGTAGCGGACCGTGCTGCGTTGGATGGCCTCAAAGACGTTCTGGACGCCGCAGGCGTCCGTCACAACGGTGTCGAGGAGGACGCACTCACGCATGCCTCCTATATCAGTTTTTATGACCCCGATGGCATTGCCTGGGAGTTTTACTTCCTTGCCCAACCCGGCGGATAGAAGCCCGAACGAGTCGCTGTGAAAGGAGTCGTGATCATGGTAACCGTCGCCCAACGAGCGCGCATTGGCACGTCTATGAGTGGTAATGCCACAACGCTGCTCAACATTATTGAAGAAGCCGAAGCCAGTGGTGTCGAACAACTTTGGATGACACAGAACCCGTCATCCGCCGATTCGTTGACGGTGTTTGCTGCTGCCATGAGCCGGACAGATCACGTCCGCTTCGGCACCTCCATCGTGCCGACCTATCCCCGCCACCCCCTAGCCCTCGCTCAGCACCGACACGGCGTCGGGCCGCGCTGCCGCTCGACAACGCCTTGCCAGCTATGGCCGCCTGCCCTTTTATGCCGAGATGTTCGCGGCTGCCGGCTATCCAATCCCTGCGGACGGCACGGTCAGCGACGGACTAGTGGATAGCTTGGTGGTTATGGGCAATGATGCCGCCATAACGGCGCGCTTGAGCGACCTCCTTAGTCAGGGGCTTGACGAACTGCGTTCGACCGTTGTACCCGTTGACGATGAGGCAGTAGCACGCACGCGCCTCTTTGGCCCTTAGTCCTTGTAGGGCGGGTGGTCGTGCCTCCAACAAGGACTAAGGGCCAACCTTAAGTAGGACATTACCTTCGCACATCCCGCGTTGCTCCCCTGTATCATAGTGGTAATCCCCCCAGGGAGGCCACGATGAATGCTGTTCGCCAACCACATACCGGCATTGCATTAACAGACTTTCTTGCTCGTCCGTTGTTCGCCCATCTTGCGACCACATCTAAAACTGGACCGCATACCATTCCGTTATGGTTCTCATGGGAAGCTGGCTCGATCTGGCTGATTGGCAATTTAACGACTGATCCATTTCCGGCGCACATTGCCCGCGAGCCACGCTGTGCTATCAGCATCATGGATTTCGAGCGCCAGCGTGGCCTCGTTCAGCACGTGGAGTTGCGTGGCCGGGCGGCCGTTGAGCGCGGGGACCCGGCCCGCGCTTTTCGCCTGACGCGCCGCTACGTTGGGTCACGGAACGCCGAATGGGACCCGCGACTGCGTGCCCTGCTGGATGACGTTGATAATGTGCTAATCCGCTTCGCGCCCGAAGCTGTCTCCGCCCACGATAGCTCATACGCCCCCACTGCGGCCTACCTACCCGTGCAACCTACCTGAAGGCCATCGCTGCGCATGCCTCTCTCTGGATTTGGTGTCGATGATTTGCCAGCGAAGCGGGTATAATCATTGCGCAGATCTAGATCTAAAGGGGCAAGAGCTTGAATGTTTTAGTGACAGGCGGAGCCGGCTATATCGGCTCCCAAACCGTGCACGCGTTACGGGCCGGGGGACACCGGGTCGTGGTCTTAGATACAATGGAGTTTGGTGAAAGGGCGGCGATTGGTGATACGCAGCTCGTCGTCGGCAATATCGCGGATACCGTGCTGGTCGAGCGGGTGTTGCGCGATGAGCGGCTTGATGCTGTGATGCACTTCGCCGCCTATAAAGCAGCCGGCGAGTCGATGGAGCAGCCCGAGCGCTATTTTGCCAACAATGTCAGTGGCAGCTTGGGTTTGTTGACGGGTATGCTCAAGGCGAATGTGAAGCGCCTCGTCTTTTCTTCAAGCTGCGCGGTCTATGGTACCCCTAGTCAGTTGCCGGTTAGCGAGCAGAATGCCCTCCATCCCGAAAGTCCGTACGGCGAGACGAAGCTCATGGTCGAGGAGATGTTGAAGTGGTTCGACGTCTGCCACGGCCTGCGCTCCGTGGCCTTGCGCTACTTCAATGCCGCCGGTGCAGCCCTCGATGGCTCGAATGGCGAGGATTGGAGCTACACGCTCAACCTCGTACCGCTGGTCATGAAGGCCGCACTCGGCAAAGCACCTGGCGTCAAGGTCTTTGGCACCGACTATCCTACATCCGATGGTACGGCGGTCCGCGATTACATTCATGTGCTCGACTTGGCCGAGGCCCATATTAAGGCCCTTGAGTACCTTGAGCGCGAACAAAGCTCCAATATATTCAATCTAGGCACAGGGACAGGTAGCTCGGTCAAGCAGGTGATCGATGTAACGAAGCAGGTCAGTGGCATCGACTTTCCGGTTGAATACGCGCCCCGGCGTGCGGGTGATCCCGTTGCGATCTGGGCAGACAACACTAAAGTGCGCTCAGTGCTCGGTTGGCAGCCAACGTACGGGCTGCACGAGATTATTGATAGCGCATGGCGGTGGCACAGCACCCACCCCGACGGGTTTAGTAAATAACGCGGACCGAGGACTAAGAGATGAGCAGTGCCGGCTCCTCAGTCCTCAGCCCTCCCTCCTTACGCCACGATCCCCTCAGCCACCAACAGTTCGGCGTTTAAGATTGCGCCGCCAGCAGCACCCCGGATCGTATTATGCGAGAGCACCACAAACTTAAGATCGAAGAGCGGGCACGGCCGCAGCCGCCCGACGGTGGTGCCCATCCCGCCATACAGATCACGGTCACGGCGTGGCTGCGGGCGGTCTTGTTCCATCCGCAGCGTCAGCGGCTCGGGTGGTGCCGTAGGCAAACCCTGCACCACCGCTGATCCCCTGAATTCGCGTAGCACCGCAGCGGCCTCTTCCACGCTTGCATGCTGCTTCAAGCCCACTGATACCACGGCCGTATGACCGTCGATAACCGGTACGCGTGTGACATTGGCGCTCAAGGCAATTGGTGCGAAGTTGATCCCCTCGCCGCTATAGCTACCCAGGATTTTGCATGACTCTGTCTCGAGCTTGTGCTCTTCGCCGCCATTCGCGATGTTGGGGATGACATTGTCGAGGATGTCGAGGGCGGCCACGCCCGGATAGCCGGCACCTGAAATGGCTTGCAATGTTGTGACAATCACCTTCTCGACGCCGAAGGCACTATGGAGCGGCTTGAGCGGCATAACGAGTGTCGTGGTCGCACAATTTGCGTTAGCAACGATACAGCCGCGCCAGCCCAGCTTGCTACGCTGTTGCTCGACTAAATGAATATGCTCGGCATTAACCTCGGGGACTAGCAGCGGCACTTGCTCATGCATGCGGAACGGCGAGGCATTCGTGCAAACAGCCACGCCGCCTACCGCCCAGCGAGTCTCCGCCTCACGCGCATGCTCGGTAGGTAGCGCCGAAAAGGCAACCGGCACCTCTGCCACGACCTCCGTGGGCTGCACGACCAGATCGGCGACCGCAGGCGGTGGGGCTGTGTCCAGGACCCAATGGACGACGTCCCCGTAGCGTCGTCCAATCGAGCGCTCTGATCCGGTGAGTACCGCGATCTCGAACCAGGGGTGATTCGCCAGGAGTGCGATAAAACGTTGTCCAACCGCGCCCGTGGCCCCCAAAATGGCGACCGGCAATTTGTGAGAAGGAGCCATTGTTGTTCCTTTGCCTGCGAATCAGGCGGCTAGTGCCGTAAGTTGATGCGCTGCCCGGACGGCATTGTCGGCATCCGCCGCATCGACAACCAGACTGATCGAGCATTCCGACGAGCCAAGCGCGATCGCGTGAATGTTAATGCCCGCTTCGCCCAACACCGTGAAGATCCGGCCGGCCACCCCCGGCGTACCCCGTAGTCCGGCACCTGCGACCGTCAAAATAACCGTGTTATCATCGACGCCGACGCCATCAATATCACGGCGCTCGATCTCAGAGCCTAGTTCATCGCGTAGGGCTGCAACCACCGCAGGGGTGATGGCCGTCGGTAGCGCGAAGCAAATACTTTGCTCCGAGGAGGCTTGCGAAATCATCAAGACGCTGGCATTTACCCTGGCGACCGCACCAAAGGTCCGTGCAGCAATCCCTGGCACGCCTAGCATACCTCGTCCGGCCACCGTCACCAATGACAGGCCACGAATTGCGGTAACTGCCTTAATCGTGCCGGGCACCGGGGTTGCTTTTGGCACGATCACGCTGCCGGGAAAGTTTGGGTTAAAGGTGTTTTTGAAGCGGACGGCGATCCCACGATCAACGAGTGGTTGGATCGCTTTGGGATGGAGCACCTTGGCACCGAAGTAGGCCAGTTCGCTGATTTCGTCATATGACAAGAGTGGTAGAACGCGAGCGTTGGAGACCAGGCGGGGATCGCCCGTCATAACCCCATCCACCTCTTTATAAAAGACGACCTCATCGGCTTCAAGAGCAGCGCCGATAATGGCCGCGCTATAGTCGCTGCCACCGCGTCCCAACGTCGTCGTAACGCCGGCCGGCGTTGCTCCCAAAAAGCCCGTCACAACCGGTACAAGCTTGCGCTCCAGCAGCGGACGTAATCGCTGGTCGGCCCGTATTTTAGTCAAGGCAAGGTCGGGTGTCGCATCGCCAAAGCGATCATTGGTCACGATCACCTCAGCCGCATCAACAGCGCTGGCCGGTACACCGGCCGCACGTAGACTTGCCGCGACCTGCGGCGCGTTCAACCGTTCACCCAGTGATGAGATCATATCGAGTGCGCGCGGCGTTAACTCGCCCAGCACATGAATGCCGTGACACAGCATCCGAAACTCTTCGAGATAGCCATGGATACGGCTAATCACCGCCTCCTGCTCACGCTCGTCGGGAACTAGCTCGATCACACTTGCGGTATGGCGCGCTTCCATTTCTGTCGCCAGCACGCCGAAGGTTGTGCCATCACCGCTCGCAGCAGTATGAGCGCCTCGCAGCAGCATGTCGGTCACCCCACTCATCGCCGAGACGACCAGCACCAACTCGGCGTCGGCCCTTGCGACCCGCACAATATCAGTCGTCGCTCGGATCGCTGCTACACTGCCCACCGACGTGCCGCCAAATTTGAGAACATGTAAAGCCATTAAGTCCCCATACACAAAGAAACCCTCATCGCAGGAGGCGGATGAGGATGCAGAGCAGCACAGCGGTGGGCTGTCTCGGGTTGCGTCCTCTCATCTTTCCAGAATCCCAGGTCGGAGTTAGCACCTGTTCGCCAAGCAGACGCCGAGATTCGACATCACGTCCTAACGAAAGGTTGCTGGGGTTTCATCGGGCCGTTCCCTCCACCCCTCTGGATAAGAGCATCGCCACTATTCACTTGTCAACCCTAAATATAGGCACGAGTGCTGTGCTTGTCAAGTTGCCCATAAAGACGATGTTTGATAGAATAGCCCGACACTTAGCTTGTCTGCCCCCCATCCACCGTCGCATCTCCTCGTTCCGAGGTGCTGACCATTGGCCCTGCGGCCAAAGGAAGCTCAATGTCGCGTCTCAGTCGCTATATCACTTGCCTGGTCATGCTACTGGGCTGCCTCTCCGTCCCGGCCACCTATGCCTTCGTCGGTGATCAAACGCTCCGTGGTCGATCTCCCGTCATCTCGCATGTTCAAACTGTTATGCCGTACGTCGCGATTACGGTCGATGACTTTTATACCGGCGATTACCGCCGTCTAACGGCGATTCACATCTTGGAAGCGGCCAACGCTGCCCATGCGGCTCTGACTCTATGTCCCGCTGGTAGTGGCCTCCAAGCCTACAGCCGCCTTGAGCCTGCTCAGGCAGCCGATATACAACAGTTGGTGGCAGCAGGCACCTATGAGCTGTGTGATCACACCTACTCGCACCCGGTGTTGACAAGGCTTACCACTGCAGCCCAAGAAAGAGAAATCCTGACCGGCCAAGCGGCCATCAAGCGCTTTTTTGGGCGCGCGCCCAGTTCTTTGTTCCGGCCACCGTATGGAAGCTGGAATGTACAGACGCAGGAGGCGGCGTATCAGGCGGGCTATAGCCAGATTATTACCTGGTCAATCGACAGTGGCGACTCCGAGGGACCGGAAAAGTCGGTGCAGTTGTTATTGGCGGACGTCGCTTGTGCCGGTCCTGGTGACATTATCCTGACGCATGCTAACCGTCGCTCCACTGCTGCCGCGATGCCACAGATCATTGCTATGTTACGTGCCAGAGGCCTGGAGCCTGTCACGCTCTCGACCTTGTTAGCTAGTGGTTCGCCCGCATATTCCTATAACCCCGCCGATATGCGCCGCCTCTATACCTGTGCGCATCATCCCGTGCCTTCACCGGTCAGCCCACTCCCAGGACTCCCATTGGCCGGCGCTCCACCGGTTGTCACCACGCCGGCCGACCCTTCGGCAGCCCAGGCTGCCCCTAGCGAGCCGGCCCCGCCGCCAACTCCCGGCGTACATCGCCGGAACGATCCCGAGGCCGGTAACTAGGAAATGATGCGCGCGAAAGATGTGCTTAGGCCTCGGCCATCGTCGCTGGCTCTTCTTCCACCGGGTCGTCCTTGAGCCGGATGTAGCCGAACCGCTCGGCGAACTCACAATCGATGCCCGCCTCACGTGCCATCCGTGCAGCCTCGGCCGCCCAGTCGCGTACCATTTGTTCGCCCGACCAGCCGTCCAGTTGGCTGTGATGTTCTCGTAAAGCCGCAAACTTCCGGTCAAGATCCTCGGTCGTTAGCGGCACATAGACCGTTGGATTGACTGCCGAACCTAAATATATTTCGTGCACATCATGCGGCTCTAAACCTTCCTCAAGTAGGTCAAGCGCCGCCAACAGCGTATTGGCCGTCGGCATGATCGCGGCGAGTGTCGCATCTGCAACAGCGCGGTGATCGGGGTGGTTGATATACGTCGGGCCATAGCGGAACAGCGGGTCCTGCGTAATCACGACATCCGGGCGGACCTTGCGAATCACACGGGCTATATCCCAGCGCAACGCCAGCGAAGGCTCAACCCGTCCGTCGGGATAGCCCAGGAAGGTAATGTCGGTGCAGCCCAGTACAGCAGCGGCCGCCCGCTGTTCGTCATGCCGAATCTTCGCCAGTTGCTCCGGTGTCTGCTTCGGATCGCGCGATCCGCTAATGCCATCTGTCACTAGGCAATAATGGATCGACGCGCCCAGGCTATGCCAGTGGGCCAATGTGCCGCCGGCTGTAAACTCGGCATCGTCGGGATGTGGAGCGACGATTAAAACGCTTTTCGGTGCGGGGTTGGGCGGTTGGGGTGCCATCTGTATTCTCCTAAAAACCTATAATACCCGATCCAGACTGGATTTATCCGCCTGGCATCGTTAACGGTACTGGAACCAGCAACAAAAAAAAGACGATCAGACCAAAGATTGCCAGCGCTGTATGTTTACGATCCAGCCCCGGCACGTCATTAAACGGTGCCGGATGGCGGATACCTGTGAGCAGTGGCAAGACCGCCCATAAGAGCCACGTATGCGAGACGAAGATGCCGAGGACCACGCAGACACCGATCATTGTATATGCTAGGTAATCGGCTTTGCGTCCCAAGAGTGCATAGGCGACATGGCCACCGTCGAGTTGTCCAATCGGTAACAGGTTGAGCATGGTAATCAGCAGGCCAATCCAGGCTCCCCAGGCGACGCTGCTCAAGTTTACATCAACGCCATTGCCCGGCAGCCGCTGGCCAAAAACGATGAACTTGGCCAACAAATAGAAGAGCGAATTGCCTTCTTGAATACCGGCCGGATCGGGGGCACCCACCGTGGCCATATGCAAGCCAAGAAAGAGCAGTGGCACCGCCACCACGAGGCCGGCCAGCGGCCCGGCGATGCCTACCTCCAGCAACGTGCGCCGGTCTTCTAGCGGCTCACGCTGCACGATCACCGCGCCCATTGTCCCGGTCAAGGTGATACCCGGCGGCATCGGAATAAAATACGGCCAGCTCATCGGTGCCCCGCGCAACCGCCCGACGATGAAGTGGCCCATTTCATGCGTCCCCAGAATGCCTAACAGCGTCAGCATAAACGGCAAGCCGAGCAAGATGCTGAGCGGGTGCTGGACGAGATTGGCCTGTTCGGCCAGGGCTCCGTTCACCAGCACTGTGCCGATCGTCACGACCAATAAAACAATGTTGATCCAGACCTGCGCCGGCTTGTGCTGGATCACCCCTGGCCGTGCGACGACCTCGACACCCTCGGTGGTGCGTGTGACAAAAGGGGTAAAGCCCACTGCTTCGAGCCGCTGCCGCAACGGCCGGTAGACGCGCTGTGCATCTACTAGCAGCCGGCCATGCAGCACTACACTGCCATTGGGCTGAATAACATAATCCTCGATCTGCATAAAGTCCCGGGCCGCAGCACGCACCGCATCCGGTGCCGTTACAGGATCGATCAAAAGCTGTTGCATCCGCTGTCCTCTAGATACCAGCCCCGTAAGGCTGCTCTATTTATTGTAACAAGATATGGGTAGGACAACGCATGCAGGCAATAATGAGGTTGCGACCCTCCTATGCCTTCGCTCCAACTGCTTCTGGTCTGGTGGATAGCATCGCGATTGCGCCATCCGATGGGAACGCCGCACCCGAATTCAAGCTCAAAAATACCTCAATTGATGCATTGACTCTCCTAGATCTGGAAATTATGCTCATTACTTGTGTTACTATGTCGGATGCTACCGTTGGTGTAGAGTAGGTCCAACATTGGCCCCTGCCAGAAGTAACCCGTTGCCGCATCTTGCTCGCCATGCATCCTTATATCGCCCGTCGGTTGCGGGTATACCTAGGCGCCCGTTGCGATCAGCTAGCAGCCGTGAAGCCTTAGCGAACAACACGTTATAGAAAAGATAGGCATCCCCCATGGCACAGCAAACTTCCCTCGGGAGCAGACACGCCCCTCAACCTTTTAGAAACATATTGATAATAATAGGCATTCTCGTGCTTATTACTCTTTTCGTGCTAGTTGACCGACCTGGCATATTCGCAACTCCAAGCCTACCAATCAAACCAGCATCTTCGGCTTCAGCTGCAAGCGGTAACATACAACATATTGTATGGATTATGCAGGAAAATCGTTCATTTGACCATTACTTCGGAACTTTTCCCGGTGCTGACGGGATTCCTGCCGCAGTTTGTGTTAAAGACGCAAAAACAGGCGGCTGCATAACGCCATATCATAATACAGCAACAATAAATAACGGTGGACCTCATGGAAATGCTTCGTTCGTGGCAGATCTTGATGGGGGCCTATTAGATGGATTCGTTAATCAGGCTGAATCAGCATGTTCATGCAAAAGGACAGATGTGATGGGATATCATGATGGTACTGATCTTCCTCTTTATTGGGATTATGCGAAAAATTATGTGCTTCAAGATCACCTATTCGAAGCACCAGCTTCGTGGAGTTTGCCTTCACATTTATACATGGTTTCCGAGTGGTCAGCAACATGCAAAACTACAGACCCATTAAGCTGTAAAAACGACTCCAGCTTTGCCTCTCCTAGTACGCGAGAAGCAACGACACCATATGCATGGACGGATATGACCTATCTTCTGTATAAGCATAATGTTAGTTGGGGATATTACACAGCCGATGGGACTCCCCCAGATTGTGACGATCCTGAGCAAATGACGTGTCCTTCTGCTACATCTACGCCACCCCTAACAACAACTGTAGATTGGTGGAATCCTCTTCCTGATTTCACGACGGTACAACAAGACAATCAACTGGGGAACATACAGCATACCGCAGATTTTATCGCGGCTGCACAGAATGGAACCTTACCTGCAGTATCCTGGGTCGTTCCCAGTCAACTTAACAGTGAACACCCTCCAGCGACAATCATCGATGGCCCTGCATTTGTCAAAAGTCTCGTTGACGCTGTCCAATCTGGCCCCAACTGGAATTCGACTGCGATTCTGCTTACGTGGGACGAGTGGGGCGGATTTTATGACCATGTAGTGCCTCCGGTTATTGATGGCAATGGGCTGGGATTCCGAGTGCCCGGGATTGTAATTAGTCCCTATGCAAAAAAAGGATACATTGATCACCAAATCTTGAGTCATGACTCATACAATAAATTCATTGAGGATGTATTCTTAAACGGTCAACGGCTTGACCCTAAAACTGACGGTCGACCAGACCGACGACCTAGTGTGAGGGAAAATGCAGCGCAGCTTGGTGACCTAATGAATGATTTTGACTTTACCCCGTTCGGCACTCCTACACCATCACCATCAGCGTCGACGACTGCATCACCATTGGCTTCCCCAACAACATCACCGACGCTATCACCATCAGCTTCTCCCACGCCGTAATCTTAGTTGGGCCGAGCTGCCTGCACTGCGTATGCCATCGACTAACCCCACCAAAACGAGGCTGCAATCATGCCATATAGTCCAAGTAGCGCCACGCCTTCTAGCCAGATCGACTCGCCATCATAGACAATGATCGCGCTTAATGCCGTCGTCAAGCCGAGCGCAGCAACGAGCAGCGGCGGCATCACCAGCGTGAGATGGGTCGTACCCATCACGAAGCTCAATAGCACCAATGCGGGTGTGAGGGCCAGCGCAACCTGTAACGAGCTATTCAAGATCACGCTGATCGCAAAATCGGGCTTGTTCTGGGCCGCCAACTGAATGCCTACCACATTTTCGACCGCATTACCGGCAATTGCCACGATCACCAGACCGGTGAACGCCTGCGAGATATGCAGAATTTTGATCGCCGGATCGAGTGCCGCAACGAACCAGTCAGAGACAAAGGCCGAGCCAACGCCCGCCAGCACCAATAGCGCGACTGACAGCCACAGCGGCCAGCCTTGACCTTTTTCCTCCGCATCCTCAACGGCGGCCGCGCCCCCACGCACTGAAAAAGGAATGCTCGCGACGAAGACAACTAACAACACGATCGCGCAAGCAATGCTCAGTGTCTCGGCGTGCGAGCCGGCCGGCGTATGCAGTTTTTGGGCAAGCGTCGGCACAACCAACGCCGAAACCGCCAGCAGCGTCAGCGTCGCAATCACTCGGGGCTGTTCCTTCGCGAAGCGCTGCGTGCCGTGGCGTAGGCCACCCACCAGAAATGCGAGGCCCAGCACAAGCAGGCTGTTGCCCAAGATCGAGCCAACTAATGCTGCCTGTACAACATCCACCAAACCGGCTCGTAAAGCAAAAATGCCGACGAAGAGCTCCGGCAAGTTACCGATCGCCGATTGCAACACACCGGTCGCCGCCGGGCCGAGGTGAGTGCCGAGTTGTTCGGTCGCGTCGCCTACAATCGCCGCGAGTGCCGCCAAGGCGACTCCCGCCACGACGAAGGACAACACCGCGTTGGCATGTTGATAATCAAAGACGCC
>JBBRHB010000052.1:0-13757 GCA_038223355.1 Chloroflexales bacterium | reverse complement strand
TTGCGCGGCTTGCAGGTGCGGCGCTCGGATTGGTAGGTGCCCTCCTGTTAGTGAAAGGTGGTCTCACCGCTACCTACTGGCCGTTTCGTGGTTGGGACTTGATTGCACAACCGCTACTCCATCCGGCTGATCCTGACTCCGGGCGCGTCTACGTCGCGCTGCTCTTCGCGCTCGTTGCGACCTGGCGCGGGACCCGGCTCCACACCCTAACGCTGATATCAGAGGTTCAGGAGCGCTTCAAGCGTGGCTTGCTGCTTCTGGTAATCTTGCTAGTCGGATCCGTGCTACTTCCCGATCCCTATCGCGCCGGTGCTAGGATGGCTGCGACTGGCGCGGCTATCCTGTACGTGCTGAGCGGACTTCTGGCTCAGGCCTTGTTTCGTGAAACGAGCGCCGCCGAGCGTGATCGACAGCTTGCGTGGCGCAAACTCTTCCTGTTGCTTGCGGCTCTGGGCCTACCGCTGGCCTTCACGCTGGCGCTGGCTGGTTGGTTTTCCGGCGATGCAGCAGCGCTTATCACGCGGGCGTATAGGGCTATCGTGGCCTTCATCTTGTTAATCCTGGCACCAGCGACAGCGCTGGTCTTCTTCCTATTGAGTGCGCTGGCCCGCCTGCTGTTACATTCCGGCACCGGGCCACCGGAGCCGCCTCTTCCGTTGCAACGGCCAACATCAGTTCCCCTGCCGCCCCTTTCAGCGGCCCCTGCCCTGCTCCCCGGCTGGCTTACAGCAGTCTTACCATTGCTACCTTTTCTTGTTCCTCTGCTTGCCCTGCTCATACTCTTGATGCTCCGGCCAAAGCGGACGCCACGGGCAGATGCAGCGGCCGAGGAGCGCGAATCGGTCTGGTCGTGGCAGGCTGCCGGACGCGATCTCGCCGCATTGTTGCGGCAACGTAGCCATCGGCGGAACGATGCAGGCCTCACAGGAGCACTGGCCCATCTGCAGGGTGAAGATCCCGTTCATGTCATCCGCCGCACCTACCTGCGACTCTTGATCCACATGTATCGTCGCGGTCATGTCCGCAATGGCGCACAGACGCCCGCCGAGTATGTACCAACTCTTGAGCACACCTTTACGAACCAGCAGGTAGCAATCGAGGATCTCACGCGTGGCTATGAGTTGGCGCGTTACCATCCTGAGGCAACAACCCCGGCTGATGCCGCTGCAGTGACAGCCGCCTGGGATCAGCTGTCAGCCGTTCCCGTCCAACCGCCGCAACAGTTGAAGGAGTCGAACGATTGATCAGTGCCGGCGAAACATCACAGCGCCGACAGCTGGCGGAAGTTATCCAATTGTTTTTACGTTTGGGTTTCACCGCCTTTGGCGGCCCTGCCGCACATATCGCCATGATGCGCGAAGAGGTCGTCCGGCGGCGTCACTGGATAACTGATGAGCGCTTCGTCGATCTGTTGGGCATTACCAGTCTTATTCCCGGACCGAATTCGACCGAAATGGCCATCTATCTAGGGTATCTACGCGCCGGATGGCCGGGCTTATTGCTCGGCGGAGTCTGTTTCATTGGTCCGGCTATGCTCATTGTCCTCATGCTTGCTTGGGCTTACGTGACGTACGGCGCACTACCGGAGGTCGGATGGCTGTTCTACGGCATTAAACCGGTCGTCGTTGCCATTATTGCCCAGGCCCTATGGGGCTTATCCCGTACTGTGCTCAAAGCTCCATGGCCCATTGCACTCGCCCTGCTGGTGCTTGCCCTCTATCTGCTGGGGGTTAATACCTTGATCTTGCTTTTGGGCGGCGGTTTGCTCTTTGCCTTCTTACGCGCGCTCCAACGCAGGCGACCTAGCAAAAACGCGGACGTTGGCCTCTTGCTCCCGTCCGCCTTGGGTCACTTTGGTTGGACATGGCGAACCTTGGTAACTGGCATACTCGCCACGAGCGTCGTTGTCGCCACTGTACCGGTCACGTTGTCCAAATTGTTTTTGACGTTCCTCAAAATTGGTGCGGTACTCTACGGCAGTGGCTACGTCCTGCTCGCTTTCCTTCGTACCGATTTCGTGCTGTCGCTACACTGGCTGACTGATCAGCAACTGCTTGATGCTGTTTCGATCGGTCAGTTTACTCCCGGTCCCGTCTTTACCACCGCAACCTTCATTGGCTACGTGGTTGGGAGTTGGCAAGGCGCTCTGGTCGCAACCCTCGGGATTTTCTTGCCATCCTTCGCTTTCGTCGCACTGATCCATCCACTGGCGACCCGGCTGCGCCGTTCTTCCTGGCTAGCCCCACTCCTTGATGGCGTCAACATTGCGGCCCTAGCCCTCATGGCTGGCGTCCTTATTCAGTTGGGACATAGTGCCTTTGTCGATATACTCACCCTCGGGCTTGGTATTCTGGCCTTCGCAATCTTGTTGCGCTTCAAGATCAATTCGGTCTGGCTGATTCTCGTCGGTGCGGCCATTGGCCTGCTACGGTTTGGGCTGCTGTAGGACGAGTTGGTGCCGAAGCAACCAATTCGTGGTGAATGTTATTTTTTCTTCTTAGGCTTTGGCAGAGGTAGCGCTTCTGCTGTCTGTCGAATGAAGTTACTTAGCCATTCTGAGTCATCCCAGTGCTCCTGAGGCACTCTGAGATAATTTTTAGCACCCGGAAAAGGTGGAGCTTCGTGACTGGCATCGAGAAACGTTGTGCTAGTCTTCGATTTCTTAACGTACAGTTGTTCATCGCAGACGAGCGCTACGACCTTTTCATTGCAATAGATGGCATACTCGCCAAACATCTTGTTGCTGCGAACCAGACCGCTTTCAGCCATTTGCTCAACTAAAAAGTCGACCGTGGATTGTGTTGTCGGCATACACTCAGCTCATTTTAGTACAAAACGTTTACGTCCCGTCCTACGTGCGGTCACGGGCCTGCCGCTCCTCTCGGTCGTCTGCCAGGTCAAGCGCTAAGACGCTGGCCAGGATGAGCAGGTCGTCCTCACCGGGCGCGATCTCCACGCCATACGTATCGGTAAGGCTGATCCAACTCCTGGAAACTGTCGCAACTAACTGTCGGTCGCGCGTGATTGTATACTCGTGCTCGAAGAGGCTCCCGGTCATGTGGAGGTCATGCGGTCCGGGCAGATCGATCATGAAGCGGTCCACGAAAGGGCTGAAGAGTTGCTTGCGCACTGCAGCCACTTCTTGACCTCCGCGGCTGATCCGGTAGGTCGGGCGTAGGGCGATCAGTTGCCGCTCAACCTTGCCCACCTCAGTGCCCGTACCATCACGGATGATCAGCGTGTTACGGAGGCTCAAGACCTTGCCGTCGATGTGATAAACGGGCTGGCCCTGCTCGTCGGTGATGTCAGAGTCCTCACCCAAATGGAAAAACTGTTCGCGGATTACATAACGCATGGCAATCCTTCCTTTCAGTGGTGTTGGCTTACCGCTGATGATCTGTCTTTGCTACCGCCGGTGTATTACTGATTCGGGTCCGGCCAGCAAAGCTGGGACAACTATAACACCTACTGCCACACCAGCACCCACCGCCGTACTTAACATATTGACCATGTCGTTGTCGATCCAGCTGACGCCGCGGAGTGGTACTGTCTCTGTTCCGCACTGGTGTAGCTTCCGCTCCGTCTCACTCTTGCACAGCGGGCAGAAGCGGACCTGTTGCACGGTCGCTCCTAACAGGCTGTCGAAGAGCGCTCCCGCTATGCCTCCACATATCCCGGCCGCCATGAGCCCCCTGCTTAACTCCGGTTTTCGTGAACCATGCGAGCGCGTGGCCACCCCTGCCACGAGGCTAAGCGCGAACGCGCCCACTGCCGCAGCGCCAGTGCCGACCGCCGTGACCCCGCCCGACGTACCGGGCTGTACCTGCCTGCCAGATGTGATGAGCCGCGGTGCAGATCTGCTGAGTGTGCCAACCTCCGTCGCCCACGTATCCGCCGTCGCCGTAGCGAATGCTCCGACGAAGGCACCGAGCAGCCACTTTGGGTGCCGGGGATGCAGCCCGTAACCCAGCGCAGCAAGTGCACCCACGCCCCCATTCGCCAGCGTCTGCTCCAGATCACGGGTGGCGGATTTGCTGAACTTGTCAGCCGCCACACGACGTTTGCGGGCGCTAGATACATGGGAGAGCAGGCTAGATGAGACGAAGAAGAACAGAACGACGAGGCTTCCAGCGAGCCCACCAAAGCCGAAAACTAGTGTCCCAACGAACACCGTACCGGCAATGCCGCTACGGCTGATCAGCTTCCTCCTGTACGCCACTGCGGCAATGATGGCGCTCAGAGCGCTCCCGAGCGCGATCTGCTGCAGTGCCGTTCCTGTCGCTCGCACCTGCATGTCACGGACCATTAAGCCCATGGATTACATCTCCAACTGGAAAGGATGAGCATGCAGTTGCTCGCCAAATTGGCGCACCGGTTGCAGGTCATTCGCAAGAACCTCTTTCTCCGCCAGTCCGCGGTAGGTTATCTCCAAGCTTTTGGTAAAGTTGACGGCACCATACCCCATAACGCGTTCGGCTTCGTCCAGAACGGACCGTACCTCGGCAGGAGAGAGCCGAGAATGATTCAGAAACGTCCTGAAAGAATGAACAGCAGCTTCGAAATAGATGTTATTTTCCCAGAGGGGTTTCGTCAGCATCAATGAGTAGCTGTTGCCGCATACCTTTCCTCCGCAGCGAGCAGCTTGGGCGCACCTTTAGTATAGCAGGAACGCCAAACAAAAAAAACAGGCCGTCACCCGATGTATCTGAGCCTTGCCTCTGCTAGCCTGTGCCCATTCGCGGAGGATACAGGGACATCATGATCGATCCTAAAATTGACACGCTCATTCGCGCCCAGGTACCTGCAGTTGGGCCAGGCGTCGCCGTCGCCATCATCAAAGGCGGTCAGATCATCCATCGCCAAGGCTATGGACTGGCCAACCTGGAATGGAACTTGCCGGTAACACCAATACCCTCGCCAATTATGCAGCATCAAGGCGAGATTTGGCAGGGTGAATGCGGCCAAGGCTCGTCATCCGCCGCACGATCCGCTCCATTAAATACGGCTCAGGCGGATTTGGCAGGAGTTTTATCGTTTCTAGAGCATATTTGTATCCCCGATACGCAGCTTTGAGGTCCAGTATGCTCTCGTGGTTCTCGCTGCGCTGCTGGTCGTCCGCGAGCACCGTCGTGAGATTTACCATGAACAGCGACAGGGTCGCCGCGTTCGTGACCGCGACCTCACCGATGGTCATAAAATCCTCCAAGCCCCAATATTGTTTGGCGTCTCGGAACGTGAACTCAATCTGAAACCGCAAACTATAAGAGTCGATGAGCGTGGCTGGTGGCAACGTGAGGTCGCTGCTGAAGAGCACCACATGAGCACGTTTGGCGCTGACGAGATTCGTCTTCACCAGGATAACGACATTTAGTGGCTGCGCAAACCCTTTGTGTAGCAGTTCGGCTTGGTAGACGCAGGTTTCGAGTGTGTCCTCTACACTTCGTTCCACGAGATACTGGACTGGGAGCACACGGAGGTCAAGTTTGTCGCCATATTTGCGCCGTGGACCTCGGCCTTGATAGGGCGCCGTAGAGGGCATGTACAACGCCGCATCGGATCGCAGTTTCGAGATCAGGTGCAAGCCGCACTGGCGCACCATCTGCACCGTGGGACTGTTGCCAAAATGACCGTCCAAGGCCAGATAGAGCACCGGAATGACCCCGGCCATCAGCTGGAGTTGGGCCGGGAGCATCGTCTGAATGCGGTGCAGTTCAGGAGACAATGGGAACTCCTGTTTGGGCTGCGTCGTGCTGCCCTTCGGTCGTCCCGGCTTCCGCTTTGGCACAGCGGTCGCCGTCTTCCGAGCCGCTTTCGCCTTCGTCGCCGCTTGTTCGGCTGCGGTCCGAACGACCTGTTCCAATCGGAGGGGAAAGGCCCGGCGGCGGGTCGTACTCACGAGCGCGAGGCTAAAAAAGGCGACGCTTGGCACGGGTTGGCGGTAGATACTGGAGAAGAAGCGAGCAACACCAAATGTCTTCTTACCCGCTTTGGTGACGACCACCTCATCTCCGGCCAGGAGATACACATCGTTGGTTTGCAGCAGATGGTGGTGCACAAAGCGCCAGAACAACTCAGGCCAGGGGAGAGGTGTGGCAAAGAAGCGTTGGACGGTGCGGTAACTACCGCCCTCGCCGGTCCAGCGAGCGATGCTCGCCATGGTCACCCGTCCAGTCATGGTCAGCAGAGCGAGCGTTATCTGCCTCAAGCGGCGCACCGTCGTGGTCGAGACACTAGGGCGTAAGCAATCGAGGAGTGCTAAAATATCCATGGGCTTTCGTAGTCCTGAGCGATAGTGTTTGGCGACACCCCGCAACTCTACTACAAAAGCCCGTTTATGTCCCAGTTTTGGCGAAGGTATTGTAACACCGCAGACATTCTTTGGTCTGGGGTCACTCACCAAGCCATTTACAGCAACTGCCATTATGCTGCTGGAAAAGCAAGGAACACTTCGTCTTGACGACCCCATTCAGACTTACCTCCCCGACTATCCGACCTCTCGATATACCGTGACAATTCGGCATCTCCTGACCCATACCTCTGGCATCCCAAACTTTGTCACGCTCCCAGGATTTTGGGAACAGTATGCAGCTGTGGGGAAATCCGCCAGCGGAGGTGATTGCTGTCTTTAAGGATCTACCGCTTGAATTTGAACCCGGCACACGCTATAGCTACAGCAATTCCGGCTACTTTCTACTTGGTCGCATCCTCGAGCGACTGCTACAGTTGAGCTATCGTGATGTCATCCAACAACGTATCTTTGGCCCCCTGGCCATGACCCATTCGACCTGTTTGGACCCTGAACCAATTATTCCCAATCGTGCCAGTGGCTATGACCGAGCAGCCGGAGGGTATCAACACGCCCTCTATATTACCGCAACGGTTATGTATGCCGCCGGTGGCTTAGGGTCAACGCTGGACGATATGCTGCTCTGGGCTGGCGCGTTGCGCGAAGCCCGTCTCCTCGATCACCACACCCAGGAACGGATGTATACGGCGGTACAGCTTGCTGATGGACGCGCTGAGAACTACGGTTTTGGCTGGGCCTTTGGCCACTACCGCGGCCATCGTGCAATCTGGCATGCCGGCGGTGTCCCCGGTTACTCAACTTTTTTTTGGCCGCTTTCCTGATTATGATATCGCGCTCATCGTTTTGTCGAATCGTTCTAGTTTCGATGGAGCCAGCCTTGCTCGCACTATAATCCATCACATGCTGGAGCTGCCATCACCCCAACGCCAACCGCTTCCACTAATGCCAGACACGTTTCGAACCATGGCAGGCACCTATCGCAGTGTCTTTGGTAAGGTGCAGGTGAGAGCAGAAGACCACACGTTGCTGTACCTCAGCGGCGAGGCAACCCACGTACTGGTACCGATGAGTGCCACAAGCTTCTACTGGTTTGAAGATGAGGATATTGAGGTACATTTCGAAAATCAGAATGAGCAAGGCGTGTACGAGCGTATCCGCGTGATCTGGCCTTTTTTTTGGCTCACTGCCGAACGGGTAGCCTCCTAAGGTCCATCTGCGAAACCCGCTTGTCTTCTCCTTAAACGTAGGGTATGGTGTACACCAAGGAGACTAAACACGCATGCAACTAATCAGCGTCAATATTGGCCACGAGCAGCCGATCCAAAATGCCAAAGCATCCGGTAAAACGGGTATTTATAAACGTCCGGTTGATACGCCCGTGCAGGTGACCGCCAACGGACTCATGTATGATGTCATTTGTGACACCCCGAATCATGGTGGCGTTGACCAGGCGGTCTACGTCTATGGCACACCTGATTATCTCTGGTGGTCACAATCGTTGGGTTATACCTTGGAGCCCGGCACCTTTGGCGATAATCTGACTATAACCGAGTTGGCAAGCGCACAATTGTCGATAGGTGACCGCCTCCACCTTGGTAACGTCATTTTAGAAATAACGGCACCCCGTATTCCTTGTGTGACCCTTGCACGCCGCATGAACGATCCCGCGTTTGTCAAACGCTTCCGCGCAGCTGAGCGGCCCGGTGTCTATTGCCGTGTGATGAACGAAGGGACCATCCAAGTCGGTGCTTCGGTCACGTATGAGCCCTATCAAGGCGCAACGGTCACGGTTATTGAACTCTTCCGCGATGCCTTTGCCTCTGATCGCGATGAAGCCACCATTCGTCGTCAACTCGCTGCCCCAATTGCCATCCGTGCTCGCGTTCAGAAGGAACAGCAACTGCGAGCATATGTGGCACCGTTTCAGGCCTAGCAGCCTTAGCGGGTGGTGGGAATGATCCCGTTAACTGCGAAGGCGTACAGGTGGTTACTTTTATCACCCACATACAGGGCACCATTGGCGACGATCGGGCTGCTCCAATGGCCTGCCCCAATGGGGTTATGCCATATGTCGGCTCCGGTCACGGCATCGAATGCTCTAATCCAGTTACTCTGCGCCTTATAGACAATACCATTGGCGACCAGTGGAGACGAGCCGGGCGTTGTATTCTGCCATTGGGTCACTAAGCTGGGATTTCCACTGCCATCGACGGCGAGGCGAACGGCCGAGAGGCCGGCATCGTTGGCCAGAAACGCCCAGGTCGTACCATCGCTTGGGTTACGCCAGACGGCGGGGGCGGTCACGACTTTGCCTCCTTGAGGTACCCCGATGACCGGTCCCACTTCGCCGCCCGTGTGGCCTGGTCCGCCTTGACTACTTAGATTGTCGAGATCCAGCAGGCGAATCGCGGCGTCTTTTCCACCTTGCAGTGCCAGGTGACGTATCTTACTGTTGGCAGGGGTGGGCAGGAGAGCGGGTGTAGTACTGCCCAGATCTGCGTCGGTCCGATCCAGGTACTTGAAGGAGGTGGGCGTGTAGCTGTCGAGCGGTGCTCCACCATTACCGGTGCCATCCGGGTGGAGCGCAAAGACGCTGTCCCCCCAGTTGTACTTCGCGGGATCAAAGGTGCCATTGCCTGTCGCCATGTAGAGCTTGTCAGTCTCGGGGTCATACACAACACCTGCGCGTCCCCAGATGGCATTTTGAACGGTTTTGCAGGCGGGGGTGGCGGGTGGCTCCTTAAAATGGACATTCACCTGGTTAGCGCAGCTTGCGTTAAAGACATATTGCGTGCCGGTCTTGAGGTTGATAGTCGTAACGTGGCCCTGGTAAGGACCGGCATCACCGGGGTAGCCACTATTCGTGACATACAGATACTGCACACCACTTGTCGTCGTGACGATTGTCAGTGCCGAAGAGCCTTTTTCGGTGTAGGGCTTGGTAGTAGCTAGCTCAGGCCACCCGCCGTTCGTTATCTCGGTGCCGTCACTGACCTGATGCTTATGAACATAGCCATCCAAACCGTAGGCGTAGATATATTGGCGGTTGGGGTCGATGGCGGGCGACGACGTGGTAAAGCAGGTCGGCTCACGATGATTGACTTTACATTGACCGGCGGGATGTTGCTTCGACCAAACCGTGGCACCGCTATGTGCGTCCAGTGCGATCACATCCCCGCCTCTGGTGTTCACAAACAGTAGGTCTTTGACGCCGCTCGCAGTGCTCACAGAATGGAGATAGATTGGGGCGTCATCGGCCGCGCTCGGCAAGGTCACTGGCCAGCCGGCCACGGCCCGTAAGTTTGCCACGTTTCCCAAACTAATGATTGTTTCCAGACCATTATTGCCGGTATGCTGGGCATCACCGTTGAATTGGAGCCAGTCGTAGCCTTTGGCTGCGGTGCCCGTATCAAGGGCCTGCCTGCTACAAGCCGCTAAGATCACCAGCACGGCCAACATCAGGCCCAGAGTTTGAAAGTGCCGAAGTACCCGCCGCGTGATCATAGTCCTCCCTTTTACACGGTGGTAGCACCATGGTCCGGGCTAGAATACCACAGCCCACTGATACCTCCGCATTATGCAGCATCCCCATCATGACCGAGGACGCCCTTCGGAGGATGCTGCACACTGCCCGACCTTTCCACGGCGCTAGTGTAGGCGGTATACCCGCGCTTCAAATGGCCTGAGCGTTAGTTGCCGAATGTCCTCCTTTGTCTCGAGCGGATAATTGCCGATGAGCAACGTGGATTCGCTTACGGGAAGATCCTCCAGCAGCGTGAAGACCGGTGTGCTTGGCGTAAAGTTCAGGATCACGAGCAGGCGGTCATCTTGCAGCGTCCGCGTAAAGGCGTAAATCTCCTCGTCCTCGGCGAGGATCAGGTCGTAGCGCCCGTGGACGATCACGGGGTTGGCTTTGCGTAGCTGGATCAACTGCTGGTTGTAGTGAAAGATTGACTGGGGATCGGCCACCGCTTGCTTGGCGTTGATCTCGCAGTAGTTAGGGTTGACCTTGATCCAGGGCGTGCCACTGGTGAAACCACCGTTGGCGCTAACGTCCCATTGCATCGGCGTGCGGGCGTTATCGCGGCTCCCTATATTGACAAGGTTGAGGGCTTCGGCGGGCTCCATGCCGCGATTCTCCACTAGCTCGCGATACCGGTTCCGCGCTGCGATATCGCGATACTCCTCGACCGAGGCGAATGTGACGTTCGTCATACCAAGCTCTTCCCCTTGATAGATGTACGGTGTACCCTGCAGTAGGTGCAAGAAGGTAGCGAGCAGCTTGGCCGACTCGACGCGGTACTGGCCATCGTCACCGAAACGCGAGACCTGCCGCGGCTGATCATGATTGGAGAGGTACAGGCTGTTCCAGCCCCGGCCTTCCAACGCCTGCTCCCAGCGCGTCATCACCTGCTTCAGATCCCGCAGCCTCCAGCGCTTCAGGCTACGCGCGGTGCGATCATTAAGGTCGCGGTCCAGACTCACATGCTCGAATTGGAAGACCATGTTGAGCGGCCCGTTCTCAGCATTGGTAAGCTCGACGGCCTGCTCAGTCGTTACAGCGGCTGCCTCGCCCACAGTGATGGTATCGTAGGGGGCCAGTGCCTCACGCTTCATATCCTGCAGGAACTCCAACAGCCGCGGCCCATGGACGAAATACTGTCCACCCCACTGGTAGCGGTCAGGCGTGCGGACCGGCGCATCCGGCAGTCCCGCCACTTTGGAGATAAGGTTGATCACGTCCATGCGGAAGCCATCGACGCCCTTGTCCAGCCACCAGCGCATCATGGCGAAGACCTCGCCACGAACGGCGGGGTTCTCCCAGTTGAGGTCTGGCTGCTTCGTCGAAAAGAGATGGAGATAGTATTCGCCGGTCGCCTGGTCGTATTCCCACGCCGAGCCCCCGAAGAATGAGAGCCAGTTGTTGGGTTCGCCGCCGTCTTTACCCTGCCGCCAAATGTAATAATCGCGGTGGTCGTTGTCTTTCGTCTTGCGCGCCTCGACAAACCAGGGATGCTCGTCGGAGGTATGATTCACCACGAGGTCCATCATGAGCTTGATACCGCGCTCGTGCATCCCGGCCAGCAACTCCTCCCAGTCATGCATGGTCCCGAACTCATCCATAATATCTCGATAGTCGCTGATGTCGTAGCCCATGTCGTCGTTAGGCGATTTGTAAACCGGCGAAAGCCAGACGACATCGATGCCGAGTTCCTTGAGATAGTCGAGCTTCTGGATGATCCCGCGTAGATCGCCGATGCCGTCGCCATTGCTGTCGTTGAAGCTCCGGGGATAGATCTGATAGACGACGCTGTCTTGCCACCACTGCTGCTTCATGGCCACTGTGCCTCCAAAGATATGTTACATTTGCCTTGGCTGCAGCAGTGGGAGTGCCACCAAGTAGCCGCTACTCCAACCACGTTCTTATAAACAGGATCGTCAATGAATCAACAGACTGATTACCAGAGGATGCTGGACGTTGCTGTCGCCGAAGGCCGGCTCGGCTTAGCCGAAGGCGGCATCCCGATTGGGGCGGCGCTCTTTGATCGGCAGGGCACCCTGCTCGGGCGTGGCCATAATCGCCGCGTGCAGGAGAACGATCCATCGGTCCACGGCGAGACCGACGCCTTTCGTAAAGCCGGTCGCCAGCGGAGTTACCGCAATACGATCATGGTAACGACCCTCGCACCCTGCTGGTACTGCAGCGGTCTGATCAAGCAGTTCAATATTGGCACGCTAGTCGTGGGCGAGGCTGAAACCTTTGCCGGTGGCCTAGACTGGTTGCGTGAAAGTGGCATTATAGTGATCGACCTTGACTCTGCCGCATGTAAAACGTTGATCAGGAGCTTCATCGCTGACCACCCGGATGTCTGGAACGAAGATATTGGCGAGAACGGGTGAGCATGCCGGTTCTCTGCTATACTGCTTTCACCTCGGGCCACAGCGAAATGGTGATCTAGCCATGATCAAAACAGAAAACGTTACCAAGCGATATGCGAATCACGTTGCCGTTGAGCACCTGAACCTCGATGTCCGCACCGGCGAGATTTACGGGTTTTTAGGGCCAAACGGTGCCGGTAAGACGACGACCATTCATATGCTCCTTAATCTGGTACGCCCATCCAGCGGCGCCATCTATCTTTTTGGTGAGCCGTTGGAACCGGCGTCGTTCTTGTTCAAGCGCCTGATTGGCGTTGTTGCGGAGGAACCGGTCGAGCCTTCCAAAATGACCGGCTGGGAGCTTGTGCGCTACTTTGCCAGCCTATATGGCATGGCTCGACCGGAGCGACGCATGGAAAAACTCTTTCACAGCCTCGAGTTATGGGAAGTCCGCCATGGCCTTGCCCGTGACTACTCGCGTGGCATGCGTCAGAAGCTGAGCTTGATCCGCGCACTGATCCACGAGCCCCAACTGTTAATCCTTGATGAGCCGGTCAGTGGCCTTGATCCCCACGGTATTCTGCAGGTCCGTAGCTTAATCGAAGAGTATCATCGCCAGGGCGGCACAGTCTTTATCTCCAGTCATATTTTGTCAGAGATCGAGCGTAGCGCCGACCGCATTGGCATCCTGCATGAAGGTCGGCTCCTGGTCGAAGACTCGCTAACCGGCCTGCGACGACGGCTTTCCCACGGCCAGCGCTTCGTCATCGAATTAGAAAGTGTACCCGCTGGTCTCGTCGCGCGGCTAGGCAATGAACCCTTTGTGACCGAGATCACCGAGAAAGGACGGCAAATCGAAATGCTGGTACAAGCCCAACACGAGGTGCGTCCGCGCATCTTTCATCTCGTTGCCGAGGCTGGCGGCGTCATCCTGGGCATGCACAGCGAAGAGATGAGCTTGGAAGAGGCCTTCGTAACGATCACCGGCGATAATGTCGCTCAACTGGCAGGTGCCATTTGACGAAAGCACCTGCCCTCTCACTACCGGCCCTAGCCCGGGCTGTGTCACCGCTATGGTCGCTCCGCCGCCACATAATATCCCGCATCGCTGCCCAAGAACTGCGGGATGCAATCTATGGCTGGCCGTTGTATATCATGGTCGCCGTTGGTCTGCTGGTAGATGTGCTGCTCATGTACAACTCCCTCCACTTCGTCGCTCAGAGTGGTCTCCAAATCTTGGGGCGACCCTTCTATCTGCCCCTGCTCGTTACCACGACGCTGACAATGCTATATGTCACGGCCTGGGCCGTGCTTGCGATCGTACGTCCCCGGGATCAGGGTGCGTTACGCATACTCTTCTTCGCGCCGGTCGATGGTATAAGCCTGATCGGTGGTCATTTTCTCGCCGGCCTCATCCTATACAGCCTCGGAATGCTCTCTACGAGTCCGGCATTGGCATTGCTTGCCGTTCTCACGAACGTGCCGTTTTCGCCCCTGCTGGTGTTGGGCATCGTGCTTTCGCCCATCTTTGTTGCTGTGGCCCTGGCACTCGGCTTGTTTGTTTCTGCCG